>NZ_JBYOJU010000005.1:0-274601 GCF_057798855.1 Cupriavidus sp. 96C5-1
AGATGACACGTGAAGTGGTGGTGGTGAGCGGCGTGCGGACCGCGATCGGTACCTTCGGCGGCAGCCTGAAGGATCTTTCCCCGACCCAGATGGGTGCCATGGTGGTGCGTGAAGCACTGGCCCGCGCCCAGGTCAGCGGTGACGATGTCGGCCATGTGGTGTTTGGCAACGTGATCCAGACCGAACCACGGGATATGTACCTCGGCCGGGTGGCGGCAGTGGAGGGCGGCGTCACCATCGACGCGCCGGCACTGACCGTCAACCGCCTGTGCGGCTCGGGCCTGCAGGCCATCGTGAGCGCGGCGCAGTCCATCCTGCTGGGCGATACCGACGTGGCCATCGGCGGCGGGGCGGAAAGCATGAGCCGTGCGCCGTACCTGGCGCAGTCGGCACGCTGGGGGGCGCGCATGGGCGACGCCAAGATGCTCGACATGATGCTGGGCGCGCTGCACGATCCCTTCCATGGCATCCACATGGGCGTCACCGCCGAGAACGTGGCCAAGGAATACGACATCAGCCGCATCCAGCAGGACGAGGCCGCGCTGGAGTCGCATCGCCGTGCGTCGGCGGCGATCCGCGCCGGTCACTTCAAGGACCAGATCCTGCCGGTCACGCTGAAGGGCCGCAAGGGCGACGTCACCTTCGACACCGACGAGCACGTGCGCCACGACGCGGTCATGGAGGACATGTCCAAGCTCAAGCCGGTCTTCGTCAAGGAGAATGGCACGGTTACCGCGGGCAATGCCTCGGGCCTGAACGACGCCGCCGCCGCCGTGGTCCTGATGGAGCGTGCCGAGGCCGAGAAACGCGGCCTCAAGCCGCTGGCCCGCCTGGTCTCCTACGCGCATGCCGGCGTCGATCCCAAGACCATGGGCATCGGCCCGGTGCCGGCCACGAAGAAGGCGCTGGAACGCGCTGGCCTGACCGTGGCCGACCTCGACGTGATCGAAGCCAACGAGGCCTTTGCCGCACAGGCCTGCGCCGTCACCAAGGCGCTCGGGCTGGATCCGGCCAAGGTCAACCCGAATGGCTCGGGCATCTCGCTGGGCCACCCCATCGGTGCCACCGGCGCGCTGATCACCGTCAAGGCCCTGTACGAGTTGCAACGGGTGCAAGGCCGCTATGCGCTGGTGACCATGTGCATCGGCGGTGGCCAGGGCATTGCGGCCATCTTCGAACGACTCTGAACCTGACCCCGAGGCTGTCTTGCGGCGCGTAGCGATCTTCTCCCGTTCCGTTTCCCTGTCACTGGCAGCCGGGCTGGCCGCGGCAACGCTGGCCGGCGCCGCGCTGGCCGCCGGCGGTACCGAGCTGTCTACGGGCACCGGCGCCAATCAGGCTGCTACCGGCAGCCAGGTACAGGGCAGCCAGGTACAGGGATTCGGCATCAACGAGGCGATCCGCGACGGCGAGGCGCGCCGCGGCACGCAGCTTTCCACCGGGGCCGCGCCCAGGCCGCTGTCGCCGCGGCCGGAGTTCGCATCGTTACCGGTCTACGCAGGCACGCTCGGCGGCCAGCCGGTGCGCCTGCGGCTCGGGCCCAAGCCCGATGAGCGCGACAGCGTGCATGGCGAGTACAGCGTCGGCCGCACGGGTGGCGTGCGCCTGCTGGCCGGCGAATACGAGAATGGCGCTTTCCTGATGGAAGAGTCCAATGACGGCACGCATGTCACGGGCAATTGGGAGGGCACCATCGACGGCGCCGGCGTCGTGCATGGCAACTGGACCGACCCGCTCAACCCGGCCATCGTGCTGCCCTTCATGATCCGGCCCCTGGGCGTGCTGGTCATTCCGCCCTTCGACATGACGCCGGGCAGCGGCATCACCTACGCGCCGCCGCCGCCGAAATCGTCGATCAACGGCAGGTAGGACAGGCACGGGCGCGTCTGCGCCGGCAAGGCGCGGGTGTGCCAACGCGCACCTGAATGCTGGTAAGCTCGAACGTTCATCGAGTCATCGCCAGACAAGGAATCGCCGTGTCCGACCGCAAGCCACCCGAGCAGCCCGCTTCCCAACCCGCCTTCCTGCAAACCGTGGCGGTCCAGCCAGAACTGGATATCGCCCCCGGCTTCGCTTCGTTCTCTCCCCCCACGCATCGCGGCTCCACCGTGGTTTTCCGCAACCTGGCGGAACTGCGCGCGCATGGCGACGGCGCCACCACCTATTGGCGCTACGGCTTGCATGCCACGCCGACCAGCGAGGCGCTGTGCCAGCATCTTGCGCTGATCGAAGGCGCGCGCGACACGCTGCTGCTGCCATCCGGCCTCGCCGCGATCTCGCAGGTGTATTTCGCACTGGTCAAGTCGGGCGACGATGTGCTGATTCCCGACAATGTCTATGGCCCCAACCGCGAGCATGGCGAATGGCTGGCTCGGGATTACGGCGTGTCGGTCCGTTATTACGACCCCATGATCGGCGCCGGCATCGCCGGCCTGATCCGCCCCAATACCCGCCTGATCTGGATGGAGTCGCCGGGTTCGGTGACCATGGAGGTGCCCGATACCCAGGCCATCGTCGCCGCCGCGAAGGCGCGCGGCGTGATCACGGCGATCGACAACACCTGGTCGGCCGGTGTTTATTTCCGCCCCTTCGACAATGGCATCGACATCTCGGTGCAGGCTTTGACCAAATACCAGTCGGGCGGCAGCGACGTGCTGATGGGCGCGGTGCTGACCCGCGATGCGAAGCTGCATGACCGCCTCAGGCGCGCCCGCATGCTGATGGGCTGGGGCGTGTCGGCCGACGACTGCTACCTGGTGCTGCGCTCGCTGCCGAGCATGCCGGTCAGGCTGGCCGCCCATGACCGCGCCGCGCGTGAAGTGGCCGAATGGCTCACCCAGCGCCCCGAGGTGGTCAAGGTCCTGCACCCGGCCTTGCCGGATTGTCCCGGCCATGCATTCTGGCGGCGCGATTTCAGTGGCGCCACCGGCTTGTTCTCGGTCGTGCTGCATGCGCGCTACACGCGCGCGCAGGTCGATGCCTTCGTCGAGGCGCTGCGCCTGTTCGCGATCGGCTGGTCCTGGGGCGGGGCGCACAGCCTGGCGGTGCCGTATCACGTTCCCACCATGCGTCCGCAGGGTAGCTGGCCGCCCGCGGGCTGGCACGATGCCGGCGAACTGGTGCGTTTGTACATCGGCCTGGAAGACACCCGCGACCTGATCGCCGACCTGCGCGGCGCGATGGAAGCCCAACTGAAGGTGTGAGCCGGGCGGGGGCGCCAGACGGTATCCGGCGCGTGCCCTGCCTTCCGTGCTAGTTCGCGGCCGCGTCTGCCACGGTGGTTTCGGCCACCCCGGTGCGTGCCTTTTGCATGGCCCATACCGAATTGGGCGGACCGCTGCGGGCGCGGCGCTGCGTGGCCAGGGCCAGTGCGGCAAAGCCGCAGGCCAGCGCCAGTGCGCCGATATCGAAGCCCGCCACGGCCCAGTGGCCGGCCAGCGCGGCGCGCCAGAGATAGTCGCCCGTCACCAGCGCATTGACCAGCGGCACCAGCAGGGCGGCTGCGGTGGCGGTCCAAAGCAGTTCGATCGCGGCGCGTGCCGGCGGCCGCAGCAGGGCCCAGCCGATCGCTGCGAAGAAGACCGGGAAATACGTGTAGCCGGTGGCGCGCGCGGGCCAGAGCAGCGCCCCGCAGAAAGCCGCCGCCACCGCGATGCAACAACCGATGCATACGCCGACGGTGGCCTGCGCCAGCAGCCGGTGCACGCGGGGCTGCTCCTGCTGTCGGGTCTTGCGCCGCGATTCAATCCACAGCAGGTTGCCGGAATAGAACAGGAAGGCACCTGCCAGTCCCGCCAGCAGGTAGACCAGCCGCAGCGCCAGGCCGCCATAGGTGCCGAAATGCAGGTCATACAGCGCGCTGTAGATGGCATGGTTGGCGTCGCGGCTACCGGCGGCCTGGTTGGCCAGCACCTTGCCGCTGTCGGGCTGCCCGGCCGCGGCGCGTACCGAGACCGAACCGTAGTTGCCCAGCGCGCGGGCGCTGCCGCCGCGAATCTCGATCAAGGCGCTGGCATCGCCATAGTGCTGGTAGCGCAGGGACAGCGGCGCGAAGCGCTCGCCCGCGCTGGCCCGTGCCGCGGCTAGCAGGGTGGCGGCGGGAAGGGGTTGCGCCGGCTGGCCTGACGCCTTCAGCTCCGGCGAGGCGGTGGTCAGGCGCGGCAAGGCTTCGAGCAGCTTGCCGTCGAAGGCCATGACGTTGAACACCATGACCAGCACCATCGCCAGGCAAAGCACCGCGCCGGTGATGGCGAAGACCAGGTGGAAGGGCAGGCTGAACAGGCCGATGACATTGTGCGCATCCATCCAGAAGCGCTTCAGGTTGCGCCCGGGCCGTATCGCGAACAGGTCCGGCTTCAGCCGCGGCAGGTGCAGCAGCACGCCCGACACCAGCGCCAGCCCGTACAGCACCGCGACGACGCCCATGAAGTAATTGCCGGCCACCGGCACGCCAAGCGTGTAGTGGAGGCTGTCGACAAAGGCTGCCAGTTCACCCTGCGTGGCGTCGAGCGAGGTGTCCTTGGGCGTGTTCCTGCCCGCGGCCAGGCTGGCGGAGGTGGTGGTCTGCCATTCGCCGGCCTGGTCCTGCCAGTAGGCCCTCAGGCCGGGCTCATGCTTGGTCGGCAGCGTCACATAGGCGCTGGCGGCGGCGTTGGGATGCGCCGCCACCAGCGCGTGCATGAAGCCGTCGAGCGCGGCCGGATCGGGGCCCGCGGCGGCCGGGTGCCCGGCCACGGTGCGTTGCGGCGATTGCCAGGCATGCAGTTCTTCGTGGAAGACCGTGATCGCGCCGGCGAAGAAGGCGATGAACAGGGCCCAGCCGGCCATCAGGCCGACCCAGGTGTGCAGGGTTTGGTAAAGGCGCAGGGTGGCGGCTTTCATTGGATAGTCCTTGTGCGCTTGCCCTTGTGCGTGTCACGCCGCGCCGGGCGCCAGCAGCAGGCGCCACGCCCATAGCAGGCCAAAAGCGGCCAGGTTGCCTGCCGCCAGGCATAGCCACGCGGCACGGCTGGTGGCAAAGAGCACGCTGGCGCAGATGATCGCAACCCACAGTGGCAGGCAGGCCAGCAGCGCGCCGATGGCGCCGCTCTCCCAGCCGCCCGGCAGCCAGATGACCGATAGGGCGCACAGCGCCACGGCGAGCGGCAAGCCAAGGAGGGTGCCGGCCAGCCATTTCGTGCCCATGGCCTGCTGTGGCTTGCGTGGGGTCCGGGGGCTGGCGGCGCTCATCTGCGGGCCTGCACCGGGTGCTGCCGCCTGGCATCGCGGTAAGCGCCGGCGAAGGGCCAGAGCGAAAGGCCGGTGCCGACCGTGGCCAGCGTGGCGACGGTCGCGGCGGGCCAGCCCTGCGTGGTGCTCCATGCCCACGCCGAGGCGGCGATCGCCGCCACGCCCAGCCAGCACAGGCGGGTGCCGCGGCTTCGTGCCGCGGCCTGCCCCGGTGGCAGCGGCAACAGGCGCTGGTTGGGCGAGGCCAGGTACAGGCAGCAGGCGCCGCCCAGGCCTAGCAGCAAGGCAAACACTTGCATGGCAGGTTCAGGGAAAAAATCGATAAAAACGAATGATAATAATTACCATTTGAATTCGCAAGAAATGCTGGAGGGGATCGAGGACGGGGGGAGTCTCAGGCGTTGCCTGAAACGCAGGACGCCCGCCGCAGCGGGGCGGGGGCTTTCCACCTTCAAAGTCAAAAGCCGCTTCGTCTCCCCTTCGGGGAGACGATCTGCTTTGTCAGCGGTCCGGGCATGCCCGCCGACGCGGGTGCCCTGGTTAAACGGGGGACCGAGCGGGGTGGAGGGGCGTCGCGGGCAGGTGCTTAATGCGGGAACAATTGCAGCAAGCCATCCAGCCCCACGTGGTTGAACGCCACGCTGGCCTGGGCGCGCACCACCGGCTTGGCCCGGAAGGCCACCGACAGGCCGGCGACGGCCATCATCTTGAGGTCGTTGGAGCCGTCGCCCATGACGATGGCCTGGGACGGGTCCGCGCCGATCTGCGCGCACACTTCCTGCACCGTGCGGGCCTTGACGTCGGCATTGACGATCTCGCCCAGCACCTGGCCGGTGAGCTTGCCGTCGACAATCTCCAGCGTGTTCGCGCGGGTCACGTCAAGCTTCAGGCGGGGCTTCAGCTTGTCGGTGAAGTGCACGAAGCCGCCCGATACCAGCAGGGTGTGCATGCCCAGTGCCTGCACGGCCCGGAGCATGTTTTCCGCGCCAGGCGACAGGCGCAGGCGCTCTTCGTAGACGCGATCCAGCACGCTGGCGTCCAGTCCCTTGAGCAGGGCCACGCGGCGGCGCAGGCTTTCGTTGAAATCGGTGATCTCGCCGCGCATGGCGGCCTCGGTGATGGCCGAGACCTCCGCCTTGAGCCCGCAGAAATCGGCGATCTCGTCGATGCACTCGATGGTGATCAGCGTGGAGTCCATATCCATCGCCACCAGCTTGAACTCCGACAGCCTGCGGCTGGCGGGTACGATCGCCCAGTCGATGGCGCGCGGGCCGCAGTAGGCGTCGAGCGCTTCACGCAGGGCCGGCGTCAGCGCGGCGCTGGCGTCCGCAGCGGCCACGGTCTCGGCGCGCAGCGCGAGCGCGGGGGCCTGGGCGATGGCACGGATGGCATCGATATCGTTGGCGGACAGCGGGGCGGGACTTTGCAGAATCAGGGACATGGCGCGAATGCCGGGCCGGGCAGGCCGGCGGATGGCGGTAAGTGCGGAGTACATGCCGCGGTGGCGGCGAAGACCGCTATTGTATATGCGTGCGCGCATGCGGCGCAGCCAGCCTGGGCCCGGGCTGACGCCGCAGGCCCATCGGCCTTGCACTGCGCGGCCAGATCGCTCCACCCCATGGCCTCATGCGCCGGCCTGGCGGCCGGCGTCGGCACGCGGTTCCGGCCTCATGCAAAGCGGGCCGGTCCGCCGCACTCACTCCGCCGAGATTTTGGCTCGCCGCACCACTTCGCCATAGCGCTGCATCCGCTCGGCCATCATCCGCTCGAAGGCGGCTGGCGCCATCTCCTCGGGCGGGACCACGCCCCGCGCGCGCAGTGCCGCCTGCATGGCGGGGTCGCTGGCGGCCTGGCGCACCGCCTGGTAGAGCTTCCGCACCACCGGCTCGGGCGTGCCGGCAGGCGCGGCGATGCCCGTCCAGGAACTCAGGTTGAGCTGCGGATAGCCCAGTTCAGCCAGTGTCGGCACATCGGGCAGTTGCGGCAGGCGCTGTTCGGAGGCCACCGCCAGCGCACGCACCTTTCCTTCCTTGATATAGGGCAGCATGATGACCAGGTTGTCGAGGATGAACTGGACCTCATTGCTCAGCACCGCCGTGATCAGATGCGTGCCGCCGCGATAGGGAATGTGCGTGGCATAGATGCCGGTGCTGGCCTTGAGCATCTCCACATTCAGCTGGCCCATGCTGCCAACCCCGCCGCTGCCGTAGTCGAGCTTGCCCGGGTGTTTCTTCGCGTAGGCAAGGAACTCTGCGAAGGTACGCACCGGCAAGCTGGCGTGCACGACCAAGGCGTTGGGCTGGCGCCCCAGGATGGCGATATTCTCGAAATCCTTGATCGGGTCGTAGCCCAGCTTCGGCTGGGTCAAGGGGTTGGCCAGATGGCTGCTCTGGGAGGACACCACCAGCGTATAGCCATCGGGCTTGCTGCGCGCCACCGCCTGCGTGGCTACCGAGCCGCCGGCGCCGGGCCGGTTGTCGACGACCACCGGCACGCCGAGGATGCGTGAAAGCGGTTCCGAGTACTGGCGCGCCATGATGTCCACCGAGCCACCGGGCGGAAAGGGCACCACCAGCGTGACAGGACGCGAGGGATAGGCGCCCTGGGCATGCAGGGCCAGAGGTGCGGCACACGCGAGCGCGGCTGCGCTGAGGCCGGTACGAAGGAAACGGCGGCGGGAGGATGGCACGTTCTGCATGGCAGTGAGGTGAAAGTAGTTAAAAAAACGGTGCAGGCGGAAAGTGCCGGCTCAGCGCAGCTCGAGGATGGCGAGCGCCAACGCCCGAGCCCGCGGCACGAAGGTGGAAAGCTCGCAGTACTCGCGCTCGGTGTGCGCATGGCCGCCCACCGGGCCGGTGCCGCACAGCGTGGGTGTGCCCACCGAGGCGGTGAGGCCGCTATCGGCCGCGCCACCGGTGAACTCGCCCTCCACCGCGAAGCCCAGCCGCTGCGCGCCGCGCTGGTACAGCGCCAGCAGGGCGTCGGGCGTCCGCGCCATCGGCTGGGTGCGGCGCATGGCAGTGATCCGGCCCCGTGTGCGTGGCGGCGATTCGGCCTCGACGATGGCGCGCACTTGCGCATACAGCGCATCGACGTCCGTGTCAGCCGTGAAGCGCACGTCGAGCTGGGCCTGCGCATGCGGCGCCACCATATTGGGCACGATGCCGCCCTTCACGCAGCCCACATTGGTGGTGATGCCGCGTTCGGCATCGGTCAGCGCGTGCAGCGCCAGGATCTTCTGCGCAAGCGCGTCGATGGCACTGGCGCCCTGGGCATGGTTGATGCCCGCGTGCGCGGCTACGCCCTCGACTTCGAACTCCACCACCATCGACCCCTTGCGTCCGGTCACCAGGTTACCGCTGACGCGGCCGGGCTCGGCGTTGAACACGGTGCGCGCACCGCGCGCCACGTCCATGATCCGTTCCCGCGTGGCGGACGATCCGATCTCCTCGTCGCAGGAAAAGAACAGCCGCAGCGGCGAGCCATTGCCGCCGAAGCGCGCCAGGGCTTCGGCCACGAACACATTCATCACCAGCCCCGATTTCATGTCGGCCACGCCGGGTCCGTAGGCGCGTCCGTCCTCCACGCGGAAGGGCCGCCGCGCCGCCGTGCCGGCCGGGAACACGGTGTCCATATGGCCCATGAGCAGAATGGGCGCGCCGTCGCCGGAGCCGCGCACCTGCGCATCCAGGCATACACCGTAGCCGGGCACGGCATGCAGCGTGACCGCAATGCCGGCGGCCTCCAGGCGTGCGCGCAGGACCTCCGCCACGGCCGTCACGCCGGCTTCCTGCCGGCTGCCGCTGTCGATGTCGACAATGCGCTGCAGCAGCGCCTGCATCTCGGCCTGCTGGCCGCCCAGCCAATCGATCACCTTGCCGGCCGCCTGGGCAAGCATCGCGCTATCCGACATATGGGACCCGCTCCTTCCGTTGTATGGAAATGATTTGCGTATTGCAAAGGTGATATGATCATGCAATACACATTGCAACGTGTCAACACCATGAAAAATCGCCAGGAGACTCCCCACCAGAGCGCCACGCTGCTCGAGCGCCTCGCGCGCGAGGCGGCCACGCTGACCGCCCGCGAGCGCGCCTTGGCCGATGCACTGGGCCGCGACTATCCGCATGCGCTGCTGGAATCGGCCACGGCGCTTGCAGCCCAGCACGGCACGAGCGCTTCGACGGTGGTGCGGCTGTTCGCCAAGCTGGGCTATGCCAGTTACTCCGACGCCCAGCGCGAAGCACGGGCCAGCGTGACCGCGCTCCTGCCCACCGCGGGCCAGCGCGCCCCAGCCACCATCGGCAACAAGCGCACGCTGCGCGCCTGCGTGGACGACGCGCTGCTGCACGACCAGCACAACCTGGCTGCCACCCACGAAGCGCTGGACATCGCAGCCTTCGAGGCGATTGCGCGCCTGCTGGCCGATCCGCGCGGCCGGCTGTTCGTGCTGGCGCAGAAAAACAGCGCGCCGGTTGGCGCATGGCTGGCGCTGCACCTGAACATGTGCCGGCCGCAGGTGCAGGAGTTGGGCGCCGGAGCGGTGACCGCGACGGACGCCATGCTGTGGGTGGAACCGGAGGACGTGCTTCTGACTTTCAGCATCCGCCGCTATTCCAGCGCGCCGGTCAGCATCGCTCGCGCCTTTCGCGAACGCGGTGCGCGCGTGATCGCGATTTGCGACAGCCCGGCCGCGCCGCTGATTCCGCTGTCGCATCATCATTTACTGGTCCGCACGGCCAATGCCTCACCCTTCGATTCCTATACGGCAGCCTTTTTCCTGTGCAATGCGCTGGTCTCGGCGGTAGCGCAATTGCGCCATCCGGATGTCATCAAGGCGCTGCAACGGCGCGACGCACTGTGGGAAGCCTTCGAATCCGATCCTGTCGACGGCCTGCGCCGCGGCGCACCTGGCGGCACCGCGGGCAGTCCGCGCAGCTAAGATTGCGGATGCAACCGGTGGATGCAACGGACCGGGGAAATCGTTCGGCGGGTGGTTCGTGGTTCAGTGCTTTCCTTGAACGCGCCTTCAATCCGCGCCGCCCCAATGAGAGAGACACGATGAATCGGCAAACAGATCATGGCCGCACCGACTGGCTGCTTCGAGCCGAGCCGGTGCAGGGCGTCGAGCGTATCGAGGCCTTCTTTCAAGGCAGCGCCTATGCGCTGCATCGGCACGATACCTACGCGATCGGCCGGACGCTCACCGGCGTACAGAACTTCAACTACCGGCGTGGCAAGCGCCGCAGCTTGCCCGGCCATACGATGGTTCTCCATCCCGACGAGCCGCACGACGGTCAGGCCGGCACCGACGAAGGCTTTCGCTACCGGATGATCTATGTTGAACCGGCGCTGTTTCAGGCGGTGCTGGGCGGCAAGGCACTGCCGTTCATCGAGGAAGGCCTGACGAGGGACCCCCGTCTTCTGCATGCCACGCAGACCTTGCTCCAGCAGATGTCTCACCCGCTCGAGCCGCTCGAACAGGATGACGCACTCGTCGAACTGGCATTCGCGCTCGATGCGGCATCCGGTGCACCGCCGGCGCGTGCCTCGGCGGACTTTGCCAGCGCGCGGATAGCGCGCGAATATCTGCACGCGGCGTGGCAACGCACCGTCACGCTGGATGAACTCGCGGCGGCGACCGGCAGTGACCGCTGGAGCCTATCGCGCGATTTCCGCACGTTCTATGGTACGAGCCCGTATCGCTACCTGACGATGCGCCGCCTCGAGGCCGCGCGCAGGCTGATGCTGCAAGGCATGGCGCTGATCGACGTGGCGGCGGCCGCCGGTTTTGCCGACCAGAGCCACATGACGCGGCATTTCACGAAGACGTATGGGATTCCTCCGGCACGCTGGCTGCGGATGGCAAGCGGCTCGGGCAGGAACTGAGCCGGCACGCACAATCGTTCAAGACGTGGCTCTGGCATGCACCGTAAGCTCGTTGCATCCCCAACCGCAAACGGAGCAACACATGAACGAGGCATCCCAGCCAGCACCGGCATCTCGCGGCCAGCGCGTCGCCATCAACCTGCTCGACAAGATCAGTCGACTCGATGGCCATTGGCAACCGCGCGTCGTTGCGGAAATGAATGACTACCAGTTCAAAGTGGTGAAGATCGAAGGCGACTTCCTGTGGCACGCGCACGCAGACACCGACGAGACCTTCATCGTGCTCGAAGGTGAGTTGCGGATCGATTTCCGCGACGGCTCCGAGCTGCTGCACGCAGGCGAGATGGCGGTGGTGCCCAGGGGCGTCGAACACAAGCCGTACGCGGCGAGCGAAGTGAAGATGCTGCTGATCGAGCCGCGCGGCGTTCTGAATACCGGCGACGCGGAAAACGACAGGACGGCACCGAATGATATCTGGGTTTGATTCGTCAGGGCGAAGACGTTCGGCCCGGTACTTCCGCTGCGCGAGCCGCGCCCCGGAGGACCGCTTCGATTACTCGCCGGCGGCGTCGGCGGGGATCCCGGCGCTGCTGCCGGACGCGGGGTTTCGCCTGGGGCGGCGAACGGTTCGCACCGTCCCGCTGTTTCCGCCTCCGCAGAAGAACTGATCGCCGCCATCGGACTCGAGTCCCGACACGCCTGCGCCAGGCGGCATATCGAGCTTCTCCAGGACTTCTCCCGTTCCAGGGTCGATCCGCCTCAGTTCGCCTTCGTCACCTTCCCAGGTGCCGTGCCAGAGCTCTCCGTCGATCCAGGTGACCCCGGTGACGAAGCGGTTGGACTCGATGGTGCGAAGGATCGCCCCTGTGTGGGGATCGACCTGATGGATCTTGCGCTCCCGGTACTGTCCCACCCAGAGCGTCCCTTCGGCCCAGGCGAGCCCGGAGTCACCGCCGCCGCCGGGCGCCGGGATCGTGGAGAGCACATGGCCGGTCTTCGGATCGATCTTCTGGATGCGGTCCTCGGCGATCTGAAAGAGGTACTTGCCGTCGAAGGCCGTTCCCGCATGCGCGGCGACGTCAAGCGAGCGCAGCACCTGCCCGCTCGCCGGATCCAGGGCGTTCAGCTTGTCTCCGGCAGCAAACCAGACGTGCTGACCGTCATACGTGACCCCGTGCACGCTGTCGACATCCGGAAAGGGGCCATATTCACGGATGATTTCGGCTGATGATCTTTTCATGCTTGCATCCTAATCGCCTGGTAGCGGAGCGGGGAGTAACAAGGTCGTCGCGAATCCGGGTACGGGCGGGGTGATCCAGCGGCGCGCCCGCCCGCGGCCAAACGACTGCGCCTTGCCCGTTGCCGCAAGCGAGTCGAGCGCGCGCTGCACGGTGCGCTGGCTGGCGCCAAGCGCAAGCGCCAGGGCCGAGCTCGACCACGACTCGCCGTCGGCGAGGAAGGCGAGCACCGTCGCGTGTTCCTCCTCGACCGGCGGCGCCAGCACGGCGATCTCGCGTGCGTGGGGCGGCGCCAGCGCAAATCCTCGCCTGGTCGCGCTCACGCCGGCCAGCGTCCGAAGCGCCGCGCGAAGCCGGCCGACTTCGACCCGCAGCCGTGCGCGATGCGATTCATCGGCAAGCTTTGTCCGGAACACCCGCGCGATGAGCGTGTCCCTCGGCACGTCCGCGGGCCAGGCTTCGCCCAGCGCGCGTGCGAGCGCGAACAGCACCGGACGCCTCGCGAGCGAGACCACCGTGCCTGCGTCGCGCACGACAAGGCGGCACGCGTCCACGACGAGCGCCCCCGACGCCAGCAAGGCTTCAACTTCCTCGAGCAGCAGGAGCCGTTCCTCGCCACGCGCAATCAGGCGCGCCGCGGGCTGGTCCAGGAGGAGGGACGCACTGTCGACCTCAGCGGTCAGCGCAGGGATGCCTGCGTGGAGCGCGGCTCGCCCGGCCCGGGCGAGCGCGGCGCGCGCCGTCCTTGTCCGCAGGCGCCGCATCGCGATCCCCGCGACGACCAGCTCGTGAGCGGCCCTTGACGCGGGCGGGAAGGGCGCGGGGTCGAGCTCGGCGAGCGCGCGCTCGGCCTCGTCGAGGCGCCCGGTCAGGAGCAGGCGCCGGACCTCGAGATACCGCGCATGCGCGGCGTTCGCCAGGTCGCCGTGCGCTTCGAGTGTTGCCCGCGCCGCGTCGAGCGCTTTCGCAGGCCAGCCCAGGTCGCGCGAGACGAGCGCGATCTCGGCCTCGGCGACGACACAGCGCGCGCGGGCCACGGCCTCTTTCGGGCCGAAGGCACGCGCCGCGCTGCGCACGAGCGCCTTCGCCCGAACCAGATCGCCGAGTTGCGCCATCGCGATGCCGCGAAGCGCGAGCGCAGGCGCGTCGTCGCGCAAGGCGACCCGGTTCAGCGCCCCGAGCGGATCACCCGCCGCGAGCGCGCGCGCGGCGGCCGTAATCAGCGAATCCATTCGAATCCCGCCACACTTGTCACTCCCACCGTTCGATGTCCGAGCCTAATCTATCACACAAGCACCAACCAGTTCGTCGTATCGGGAACCGAACGAACGGCGAAAAACACCCAACGGAGGGAAGCATGACGACACACATGACCGGAACACGTGAAGCGTGGCTGGCAGCGCGGCTCGAGCTGCTCGAAGCGGAAAAGGAGTTGACGCGGCGCAGCGACGAGCTGGCGCGGCGGCGCCAGGCGCTGCCGTGGGTCCGGGTCGACAAGGCGTACCGGTTCGAGACCGATGAGGGGAGCGCCTCGCTGGCGGACCTCTTCAGGGGACGCTCGCAGCTCCTCGTCTACCACTTCATGTTTGGGCCCGACTATACGGCGGGGTGCCCGTCCTGCTCGGCGATCGCGGACGGGTTCGACGGCTTCGCGATCCACCTGGCGAACCACGATGTCACGCTGTCGGCGGTGTCGCGGGCGCCGATCGCGAAGCTGCAGGCGTACAAGCGGCGGATGGGCTGGACGTTTCCCTGGGCGTCCTCGCTCGGCGGCGATTTTAACTTCGACTTCAATGTCTCGTTCACCGAGCAGCAGCAGCGCGAGGGGAGCATCGAATACAACTACCGGCGCGGCGAACACGCGATGGACGCGACAACCGCCCCGGAACCCGTCGTCCAGTTCGCGGCCACATGCGGAACCGACGCGCCCACGTACTCGCGCGACAGGCCGGGCCTGAGCGCGTTCGTGCTCGAGGACGGCGTCGTCTACCACACCTATTCCACCTTTGCACGCGGACTGGACGGTCTCTGGGGCATGTACCAGTGGCTCGACCGTGCGCCCAGGGGTCGCAACGAGACCGGTCCCTGGTGGCGCCGCCACGACGAGTACGGCAAGCGCTGAGGCGAGTCATGCCTGTCGTTGGCGCAACCGTGCGGCGGGAGATCTTGCGACGCATGGTTTCCGAACGGACTTCCCGGCGAGCCTTCTTCGGCGTCTCGGCGTTGCTCTTCGCCGCCAGCGTGGCGGTGACGGTGGTCTGGCGGGCGTCCATGCCGGCGATGGCGGGGATGCCGATGCCCGGCGGCTGGACGATGTCGATGGCGTGGATGCGGATGTGCGGGCAGACGTGGCCCGGCGTCGCGGCGTCGTTCCTCGGCATGTGGGGCGCGATGATGGTGGCGATGATGTTGCCATCCCTGGTGCCCACGCTGTGGCGCTACCGCCAGGCCGCCGGCGGGGCAGGCGAGACACGCCTGGGCCGGCTGGCCGCGCTGGCGGGCGTGGGGTACTTCCTCGTATGGACCGGGTTCGGCATGGCCGCCTTTGCGCTGGGCGCCGCGCTGGCGGCGGCAGAGATGCAGCTGCCGGCGCTGGCGCGCGCCGTTCCGGTCGCGACCGGTGCGGTCGTCCTGATCGCCGGTGCGCTCCAGTTCACCGCATGGAAGGCGCATCACCTCGCTTGCTGCCGGGCGTTTCCGGGGCGCGGCGGCAGATTGCCGGCGGACGCCGCGACGGCCTGGCGACACGGCCTGCGCCTCGGCCTTCACTGCAGCTGCGCCTGTGCTGGCCTGACGGCGATCCTTCTCGCCATCGGGGTCATGGACCTGCGTGCAATGGCTGTCGTGACGGCAACCATCACGGTCGAACGTCTCGCACCGTGTGGTGAGCGTGTGGCGCGCGCCATCGGCACCGTCATCGTCTGGGCAGGGTTGCTACTGATCGCGCGGGCAGCCGGGCCTGGATGACGCTTCCCGCATGGCAGGCCTGGATTGCGTGCACCGCGCGCCCGGGACCATGCGTGTCGGTCTGCGAGGGCAAATCGGAAAAAGCGCAACCGTGCCGCAAGGGGTGCTGCAGCCACATGCCGGTCAGCGCCTTGTTCGCAGGCAGTATTGATCCGGCGAGCCGCCGCTACGGCGGGATGCCACGGCTACTGATCGGCCAGAATCTGCCGGATAGCTTGCTCGAAGGCTTCCACGGGTTGTCCGCCGGTCACTAGATAGCGGTTGTCAAAGATGATCGACGGCACCGACTGGATGCCCATTGCCTGGTACTCCCTTTCTTCGGCACGAACCTCATCGGCGTAGCCGCCGCTTTGGAGTATGTGGCGTGCCTGTGCGGCGTCAAGTCCCACCGATTCCGCGGCTTCGACCAGAACATCGTGGCTGCTCGGGTCTTTTCCCTCGCCATGGTAAGCCCGCAGGAGCGCCAGTTTGAGCGGCAACTGCCTGCCTTGGATTCCGGCCCAATGCAGCAGGCGGTGCGCGTCGAAGGTGTTGTAGACGCGTGTACGCGGGCCGAAGGCAAAGCCAACGCCAGCGCCACGCTCGCGGATCATGGCCTGAGTCTGCGCAATCTGGGCTTGCGTGCGTCCGTATTTCCTGCCGAGATAATCAGCGATGGCCTCTCCGTCCGGTCCCATCTGCGGATTCAGTTCGAAGGGGTGCATGACGATGTGGGCGTCAACGGTGTCGCCAAGGCGCGATAGTGCAAGCTGGAGCGAGGACAGGCCTATAGCGCACCATGGGCATGCGATATCTGAGACAAAATCGATTCTAAGCGGTTGTGTCATGGCTTTCCTGTTGGGGTGGCCTGCCGCGCAACTGGTCCGGTATGGGGGCGGCAGGCGCGGACAGGGTAGCCCAAATTGCCAATGCCTGCAGGATCGTCGGCGGTCCGGGGCATGAAGAGCACCGCTCTCGACTGGCCGTGCGCACAAGGCTTCCGGTCTTCGCCTGCGCCAGGCGATGGGGCGAGCACGGGCGCCACGGTGAACCTGGGCAAGCACGTCAAGCTATACGCCTTTGCATCTCTTTGCGGCACGGTCCGCACCGGCTTGCCCAGAAATTGATGACGGCAATGCGGCCGGCCGCTGTGGCCGGCGTGATGTGCCGGCCGTCAACGGGCTGGATGTCGAATGCCGGGACAGCAGGATTGGCAGCAGACGCATCTTCGGCTTCGCCATTGCGTTGCTGAAGGGAGGCAGGATCCGGGAGATGATTTAACGGGGTGAATAGGCCATGCACCACCCGTGCGGACTGATGGGGCCTTCCAGAACCTTGCAGGTGCCGGTTTCCGCATCGGGAGCGGTCGGTGGCCTGAATGAAGAGCACCCGGAGCACGAGTGGCCATCCTTGGGGCTGTCCTGGTAGTGCAGCATCCCCTTCGTTGCCGACCCTGCCTTGCCGGAGAGCGAGTGAATCGCGATTGGAACCAGCGCAATGGAGCCCAGCACGATCGTGCCTCGACGAAGCAGAGTCCGGCGCGATAACGGTATGATTGTTTTCACGGCATTTCCTCCCGAATGTTCCTCAATGTCCATAGCGATGCATCAATACGTCCCTTAGAACATGAACCACGCATAGAAGAACAGGGTGTTGTTATCCGCTGCGCGTCTGAGCGTCGCGTCGTAGTTCGAGTGACTGCCATTGAATTTGGTATAGCCGGTGTATTGAAGCCCGAAGCGAACATTCATTTGCGGGTCCCACGCAAACTTGAACTTGGGCCAATAGTTCAGCTCGACGATGTAGCCCGACGTATCCGGTTTGCCCGTGGTCGTGCCGAACCTTGCGAAATCGGCGTCGCCAGTCACCTTGAACGCGCCAGCGGTGATGCCGTAGGTGCGGTCGTACAGATAGGTGATCTTCGCCCGGGTCGAGCGAAGCTTCGAGCTGGGATTGTCATTGGTGCCGTTCGGGAACCCCGATCGCCAGTCGGTCTTCTCGTCGATCATGGCAGCCTGTGCGCTGATGATGTGCCGGTCGTCCTTGCTGAAGAACTGGTATTGGGCATCGAAGCCAAGATCGCGGAAGCGGTCTCCGGGTGTACCGCTGCTGCCCGGTGCTTCGACGCTTGCAATCGTGCCGAAGTGGCCGATCGTAAAGCTCTGATGCTCCCCGCCCAGGGTGTAGGCGATGCGCCAGTACGGATTGGCGCCATTGAGCGTGACTCTCTGATTGTCCGGAGTACCCTCGCGCAGGACCGAAAGCGCCCCTTTTGCCGTCTGATACGAGGTTGCCTCGAGGTATAGCGAATCCAGCAGATACGCATAGCCACCAGCCCCGGCCACCCGCGCACCCGACTCGATGAATGTCAGGGCGCCACGGCCCGGAGCGGCGATACTTGGGCTCCAGTACGGAAAGCTCCAGGCCGGCGCCGTATTGAAGACGTCCTGGACGGTGGGGTTGTTATGCAGTGTCAGGCCGAAGATCGTCGGCTTTTCTTCCGATCCCAGGAACTTCACCAGGCGCAGATCCGTATTGTCGAGCGCGCTATGCCCGACGAAGGTATGGTTGTCCGTGGTGCTGATATTGTTGTAGGTGTACTGGATGAAAGCCCCGGCGTTATCCGTGATCTTGCCGCCGGAGAAAAGGCTGATGGCTTCTACAACAAACTCTTTGTTCTTGCCGAACAGCTTGTCTCCGGTCGACTTGTCGGTATTGTCGTTGATGGAGTTGCGCGAGACCACCGCCATCAGGGCGAGTGGAACCGTTTCGCGTTCACCCAGCGTGTATCCTCCAAGCTTGAATTTCCGCCCGAACGGAGTCAGTTCGGGATAGACCGTGTGGCAGGAAGCGCAGGCCAGGCCTGTTTGCCTGGCAAAGAGCGGATTCGCTTCGGTACGCGGAACGGCGGCGAATCCGGCTAGCAGGTAAAGCGCTAGCATGACGCCTCTAATGACTGTGCAGGGGGCTTTCATTGCGGTACTCCCGTCTGTCCTTGACTCGGCTCCAGCTTGTAAGAAATTCTAGGCCGCCCGCATGCGGTCTTTAAGGAGGAGAACTACTCCTGCTCATCTGGGTGGGATCACCATTGGCGTGCCGGGAACAGAGTGCGCAAGCCTTGCCCGGGCAGCGGGCGCGATGCAAGGCGGATCTCCAGCGATGGTTTGCCCTACCGCGGCAGTAGGGGCGCGACCCATACCATGCCGCATCGCTTGTCCGCAGAATGCAGTCTGGGGGATATCCAGATGCGTGTTCGTGTGTTGCCGCCCTTGTTGAGAGTCAGCCTTCTCGTTGCGTCCTTCGCACTGGGCCTGGCTTGCCCGCGCGTGGCCGGCGCGCAGATCTTCGGTTCCGTGAACGCCGACGGATCGATCATGCTGACCAACAGTCCGGGTAATCCGGCGCTGCACCTGGTAGTCACCGCCAGCGAACCGGCAGCGCGCGGCGCAAGAAAAGACCCCCCGGCTGCTGCCCCGGCCTCGCCGGATGCCGCCCGGTATGCCGAGATCATCGCCGAGGCTAGCCGCGACACGCGCGTGCCACCGGAACTGATCACGGCCGTGATCGCGGTCGAATCCGGATACAACCCGAATGCGGTGTCCAGGAAGGGCGCGCGGGGCCTGATGCAATTGATGCCGGAGACCGCAAGGCGGTTCTCCGCCGGCGACATACTCAATCCCCGCGACAATGTGCGGGCCGGCGCAAAGTACCTGCGTTTTCTTCTGGATCTGTTCAGGGATGATATCGAGCTGGCGCTGGCGGCGTACAACGCGGGAGAGAACGCGGTGATCCAGGCCGGCTATCACATCCCGGCCTATGCGGAGACGCAGAGCTATGTGCCGATGGTCATGGCCCACTATCGGCGCTTGAGCGGGGGCAGCGGCTATCCGCGGGCGCCGGTCTCGCTGCGTCAGTGACAGTCGGTGACAGTCAGTGACAAGCGCCTCCGGCCTGTCGCCTGCCGGAGGCGCCTGCCGTCATTGCTGTATCGTCGCGCGTTGCACCTGGGCACCGATGAAGCCGGCGCTCGCGTTCTTGAGGGCGAGGATCTGCAGCTGCTGGCGAATCGCGCCCTTCATCTGGTCGAAGGTCGGCACGTGTGCCGCCCGTTTGGCTTCCAGCTTGACGATCACGCGCACGTTGTCGACGACAAGCGGCGCGGGCGTGACGCCGCCGGCCGGCAGTTGCGCCGCGGCCTGGGCGACGGCCAGCGGCACCCCTTGCGTCTTTCCCTCGGTTGCCGGCGTCTTGAAACTGACCCACGGCATTTCGCCGCCGTCTTCCTTGCTCGCCGCAATGCTGTACTCGCGCACGAGCGCGTCGAACGCGGTGCCCGACTTCAATCGTTCCAGCACCTTCGCCGCCGTTGCGTCATCGGCAACGGAGAGAATCCGCAGTTTGTACTCCTCCTCTCCCATCGACCCTACAATTTCGCTGTAGCGAGCCTGGACCTGGGCGTCCGTGATCGGCTCGGGATGCACGTTGTCCCGCAGGTAGAGTTCAGTCTCGGTAGCGGCCTTGCTTGCATTGACGGCTTCCACCACCGCCGGCTTCGCGCCGTAGTTCTGTTTCTCGGCACCCTGGCGCAGCACCTCGCGCGCAATCAGCTCCTGCTTGAACAGCCGGCGCAGCTCGGGCGTATCCGGCTGACGCGCAGCGCGCATGGCGTCGCTGAGCCGCGACTGCGGAATCGGCACGCCATTGACGATCGCCAGGGTGTCCTTCGGCAAGCTGACGGCGGCTTTGCTGGTGGCGTCCTGGGCGGAAACGGGTGTTGCCTGGCCAAGCGCGAAGGCAAAGGAAACGGCCACGAGGGCCAAGGCGTTCGTATTCATCTGCGTGTCCCGGTTGCGTGTCGCCAACAAGCCCGTCGTCCTGGGCATAAGGATGGCCGGCTAAGGCTTCGCGCATTCATTCAAGCCTTCTCCCGGCAATGCTGTACGTATGTTCATTGCTCGGAAACCGGCGCCTATGCCGATCCTGTCGCCACCGCATCTCGCGTTTTGTGGCACAAGGCGGCGCTTGTCTTTCTCCTGGCCTTTGCATTGTGCGGGGGGGCGATCGGGCCTGCCATGGGGCAACCTCCTACAGATGCGGTAGGGCTCTCCACCGTCCGGCTGGTGGGCCACCATCCAGTCGCAGCCGGCCATGGCAGCCGGCCACGGGCCAGGCGTTCTTGTATCCAGGTTCATACATGCATCTGGTGCTCAGATGAATTGTATTTCGCACATCACTAATCCATCTGGTTGGTACATTCCCGTGGATTTCCTATCTAGCCTTGTATCACGACGGATTACGAAAAATTACGCGGAATTACCCCGCACCGGCGTGCCCCGCACTGCCATGCCTGGGGAGAAACGAGCTGAAGCCGCCGGGCGGCCAGCAGATGGAGGAGAGACTCCATGCCATGGCCCGCGGGCATCGGTGGACGCTGTCTGGAACAGAACCTGCGCTCGTACCGCAGAGGCGCTCCGAAGACCGGTGCTTGCCGCGCTCGGATCGACCACGCAGTGGGTGGAGACAATTTGGCGCGAGCACTTTCCCATGCCAGCCGCACGTGCGGCCGCACAGTATCCCGACCAACCTCTTATGGGAGATCATCGCCGCTTCGGAGAAGCGGCGGAAACGAGAATTAGAAGAAGAATTGCCCAGGGAGGGTGAAAGTGAATATCAAATGCAATGTACTGATCGCGGAAGATCATCATCTTCTACGAAGCGGCCTGCGCTCGATGGTGTCCGGTATCGCAGAATACAACGTCGTCGGCGAGGCGAAGGACGGCAGGGAGGCATGTCATCTTGCCATCTCGCTGAGTCCGGATCTGATCCTGATGGACTTATCGATGCCGGGCATGAACGGCATCGACGCGATCGCCGCGATCAGGCGCCGTACACCGTCCATCCGGATCATCGCGCTGACCGTTCACCAGAGCGATGAGTACGTTCGGGAAGCGCTGCGCGCCGGTGTCGATGGCTATGTTCTGAAGGATGCCTCATTCGAGGAGCTGGTTTTTGCCATGCACGCGGTCATGCAGGGAAAGAAGCATCTGAGCGCGGAAATGTATGGGAGCCTGGTCGAATCGTTTGTTAGCGGCAATGACCCTGCGGCGCCGACGCACAATGCGTGGGATATCCTTACCGCCAGGGAGCGCAGCGTCCTGAAACTGGTGGCCGAGGGACGGTCCAACAAGCAGGCCGGCCAATATCTGAATCTCAGTCCGAAAACGATAGAAAAATACCGTGCCAGCCTGATGCACAAATTGGGGATAACCAATCTGACCGGATTGGTCCTGATCGCGATCAATATGGGTCTGATCACCTCCCTGGCCAAGCAGTACTATGATCCCGCTCGCAGCGAGAAGCCGTCGCTGACGCATGCTCCCGAAGCGCCCGATGACGATATGGGGAGCGGCGATGACGCCAGGGACGGCCGGTCCGGCAGCGCTGCCGGAAACGACGGGCGGCTCAACGGTCCTTGTCGCGATGCAACGTAGCTGCCTGGCCGGCGTCGTGGCGGCACTTCGTGGCGATCAGTTCGAGTGCGGGGCGTGCGCCCGCACGAATGCGCGGCGCCGGCAGGCGTGGCCGCGCCGGTGGCCGCCGTGTGAGTGTTGCCATTGCCGCCGGGCGGCTCAGGTCCTCCACGTTGCCGAGACCAGGGTGCCACTGGACTCGCTTGACTGAAGGGAGAAGCTTCCGCCGTTCGATTCGACCCGCTCCTGCATCCCGATCAGGCCCAGGCCCGAAGACGACGCATCGTCCGCCGACAAGGGCAAGTGCTCGAAGCCGATGCCATTGTCCTGGATCGTCAACAGGATATTGCTGGCGACGCGTTGCAAGCTCACCCTGATCTCGGTCGCCACGGCGTGCTTCACGACGTTGTTCATTGCCTCCTGGGCCACGCGGAACATGTCCGCTTTGAGGCCATCCGGAACCTCGTCTTCCCTCACCCGGCAGTCGAAAATGACGACCACCTTCCCCGAAGCGCGCTCTATCTGCCGGCATAGCGACTCCAGCGCGGGGGCCAGCCCCAGATCGTCAAGCAATCTGGGGCGCAGCTCGTTGCAGATATGGCGTACCTCGCCGATCGTCTCGCGGATACGCAGCACCGTGGTTTCCAGCAAGCCGATGGCTTCATCCACGCTGCCGCGCTCGATGCGCAGCAGGGAGTCTTCGACCATCAGTTTGATCAGGGTGAGCGCCTGCCCGAGGCCATCGTGGAGTTCGGCGGAGACGCGCTTGCGCTCTTTTTCCTGGCCGATCATCAGGTGCGCGTAGAGACGCCGAAACTCCGATTGGGGCCGGCTCAGTGCTTCGAGGCTCTCCTGCTGCAGAATGACCGGCTCTTCGAAAACCACCAGGAATGCGCTGAACTTGCCTTCGCTATCCGCAATCGGCTGCTTGTGCAGCAGGATATCGGTGTCTCGTCCTCCTCGTCCGCGCAGGACCGCGCCAAAAGAATGAAACGCGCTCGACGCGGTGCCGGAGAATCCTTCGCTGACTCTTGTCTGGTCGCTGTCCCGAACCATATCGACAAGTGATTTGCCGATCAGGTCCGCAATCGAGTAGCCGAACAGTGCCGCGGCGCTGCTGTTTGCCGACAGGAACCGGCCACCCGGCGCAAGGATCGCAAGCGCGGTGCCACGAACGTCCGTTATCGCGCGGAGGACCCTGTTGCTCGAATCGATCGCGGCCATCATCTTGCGCATGGCATCGGTGACGTCACGCAGCTTCAGATACTCTCCGCCCGGGGGAGTGCTTGCGTCCATCGGAACTCCTAAAGTACTGCTGCGGCCACGGCCCACGACGGCCGGAAAGCGCCATCACCTCCTCACGCAAGGGCGACATCCGGGAATACGGAAAGACGGAAAGACGCTGTCCAAGGGGACTTCCCTTCGGGTGTGTCTTATTGTATGTACCCGGATGGCAAATGCCAATACGGCGTTTTGCCATGGGCAGGTGGAGGGTCTCTACCCATGCCGTTCGGCGGGTATTCCCACTACTTTCCCTTCGTTCGCTGGCCAAGAATGGGAAAAAGGCCGCGGTTGTGCCGAGGCCCCGATCGAAAGCAAGGGGTTTTCCATGCGCATCGATATGCAACGGATTCCGCCTGACAGGTGCACAGGCCGGTGCACCGGCCTGTGCCAGCATGCATGCCCGTCCAGGCAGTGCCGCCATCCGCATGCAGGGGAGGACGAAGGCCGGATTCGCGGCTTTACGCTGCTGGAACTGCTGGTGGTCCTGGTCATCATCGGCTTGCTGGCAGGACTCGTCGCGCCAAAATACTTCGCTCAGCTCGGCAAGTCAAACACCAATATCGCCAAGGCGCAGATCAACTCCCTGGGCAAGGCGCTGGACCAGTATCGCCTGGACGTCGGATCCTACCCGAGCACCGAAGAGCGCCTCGATGCCTTGGTGAACAAGCCGCAGAACGAGCCGCGCTGGAGCGGGCCCTACCTGGAAAAGGCCGTGCCGCTGGATCCGTGGGGCAGGCCCTATCAGTACCGCTCGCCGGGCGAGCACGGTGACTACGATCTGGTCTCCTTCGGAAAAGACGGACAAGCCGGAGGCGAGGGCGAGAACGCGGATGTCACGTCCTGGTGAGCCGCGGTGCCGCCAGTGAAGCGGCGGCGTGCCGGAAGGCCCACGGGGAGAACGCAGGGGGAACGAAGTGAAGTACTTGATGCGTGTCTTCGATACCTGTGGCGAGGTGCAGACCATCCACATCGACAGCGACTCGCCTGCCGGTGCGGCCGCGACGGCGCGTTCGCGTGGGCTACGTGTCGCCTCGATTCGGGTGACCGCCGGCGCCAGCCGCGGACGCACCCGTTGGCTGACACTGCAGGTGGCGAAGTTCGACGTCGAGCTGTTCGCAAGAGAGCTCGCCGCCTTGCTCGATGCGGGTGTCGGGGTGATCGATGCCCTGCGCACGCTAGGCGGAAACGAGCGCCGCGACGCCTCGGGGAAAGTGTATCGCCAGCTGCTCCGGCAACTGGATGAAGGCCATTCGCTGTCCTCCGCGCTGGCGCATGCCGACAACGTCTTCCCGACTGTCCTGATTGCGTGCGTAAAGGCCAGCGAACAAACCGGCGGTCTTGCCGAAAGCCTGAAGCGCTACTCGCGCAACAGTGCCACGCTGCGGGAACTGCGTTCCCGGGTGGTCTCGGCGGCAATCTATCCATGCGTGCTGATGGTGGTCGGACTGGCCGTTGTGCTGTTCCTGCTGGGTTTTGTCGTCCCGCGCTTCGCGAACCTGCTCGAGAACAGCGGCCGCGAGCTTCCGCTGCTGTCGCGATGGCTGATGGCATGGGGCGGGCTGGTGCACGCGCACGGGTCGTCCCTGGCAACGGGGTTCGCTGCGCTGGTGCTGGGATCGATCGTGGTGATGCGCCGGCAAGACGTGCGTGACTGGATTGCCGACCGCATCCTTGCGATGCCGGGCATCGGGCTGCATTTCCGCATCTATCGCCAGTCGCAGTTCTTCAGAACCTCGGCGATGCTGGTGGACGGAGGCATTCCGGTGGTACAGGCCCTCGATCTCGCCCGCGGCCTGATCGGCCGCGGCGATCGTACGGCGCTCGCCACGGCGATGAACGCCATCCGCAATGGCGGAAAGATGTCCGACGCATTCCAGGATTGCGGACTGGCGAGCGCAATCACCTATCGCCTGCTGACCGTCGCCGAGAAGACCGGCAGCCTCGGTCCCGTACTCGACAAGATTGCCGGATTCCAGGAGGCAAAAGTGTCGCGGGCGATCGATGTGATCTCGCGATTGATCGAGCCGATGATGATGGTCTTCATCGGTTTCGTCATCGGCGGCATTGTCGTACTGATGTATTTGCCGATATTTGAAATTGCCTCCAGCATCCAATAGGTACAGGTACGCCATGAACCCGACCGGCGCGGACAAGGAAAAAGGGAGCGTTCCGTTCCGCGCCACGCTGCGCGAGCTCGGCGAACGCCACGGCTCGGGCATCCGCGCCGTGGAGGCGCTGTTTGCGCAGCAGTCGACGGGGGCCGACGCGGTGCTTGCGCAATTGGCGGATGAGTTTCGGATGCCCCCGATCGCTATCCGCGAACTGCATCAGCTCGAGCCTGACTTCGATGTGCTGCCCTTTGTCGAGGCGGCCACCAGGCTGTGCGTGTGCTTCCGGCAGGGCGCAGGCCTGCTGTTCGTGATCGCCGATCCGCTGGACGCGCGCACCCGCGGCTACGTCGATCAGCGCATGCGCGCCCGCCCAACGATGCACTACGGCTGGTCCCTGGCCAGCGTCGGCGACCTGACTGCCTATCTGGCCGCGCGTGAGAAGGATGTGCGGGCGCTGGACACGCTTGCCTTCAATGACCCGATACAGCGCGCCAGCGACCCATCGGCACTGGCTCTGACGCTGCAGGGCATCAGCAGCGACGACAGCGCAGTGGTGCGCCTGCTCAACTCGACGATCTACGACGCACTGAAAATGAAAGCCAGCGATATTCACCTGGAATGCCGGGCGAACGGACTGGTGATCAAATGCCGCGTGGACGGCGTGCTGGCGGTGGTCGGCCGGGCGGAGGGGCGTGGCGTTGCCGACCAGGTACTATCGCGCGTCAAGGTCATCTCGGAACTCGACATCGCCGAGCGGCGGGTTCCGCAGGACGGGCGCTTCAAGGCACAGTACGCGGGGCGGGACATCGACTTCCGGGTGTCGATCATGCCGAACCTGTTCGGCGAGGATGCCGTGCTCCGTATCCTGGATCGTTACCAGCTGTCGCAGGCGGCGGGCGGCCTGACGCTCGAGGCGCTCGGCTTCCAGGACGCCGACATGCGCTTCATGCGCTCTGTCGCCGCCATGCCGTACGGCATGCTGCTGGTGACGGGGCCCACCGGCAGCGGCAAGACCACCACCCTCTATGCCATCCTGACCGAGATCAACGACGGTCTCGACAAGATCGTGACGATCGAGGACCCGGTCGAGTACCAGTTGGGGGACATCCTCCAGATCCCGGTGAACGAAGCGAAGGGTCTGACGTTTGCCCGCGGCCTGCGTTCGATCCTGCGGCACGATCCCGACAAGATCATGGTCGGTGAAATCCGCGATCCGGAGACCGCGCAGATCGCGGTACAGGCTGCGCTCACCGGGCACCAGGTCTTCACCACCGTGCATGCGAACAATGTATTCGATGTCATTGGCCGCTTCACCAATATGGACGTTGATCCCTATAGCTTTGTATCGGCTCTGAATGGCGTCGTCGCGCAACGTCTGGTGCGCCAATGCTGCGCCGAGTGCGCGGTCGAAGAGGAGGGCGACCCGGACGCGCTGGCGCGCGCCGGGATCGATCCCGGCACGGCAACGGGATTCCGCTTCCGGCGGGGTCTCGGCTGCGCAGCTTGCCGGGGCTCGGGATATCGTGGCCGGCGTGCAATCGCGGAAACACTGCGGATGAACGATGAACTGCGCGAACTGCTGTCCGAGCGTGCGCCGCTCGGCCGCATCAAGAGCGCCGCATTCCGCTATGGGATGGAGACCCTGCGCACCGCCGCGGTCCGCCTGATGGCGAAGGGCGAGACGACCCTCGAGGAGATCAATCGTGTCACGATCGTTGAATGACGCCCTCGCCGTCGGACTCGGCACGTGCGCAGTGGCGGTCGGGGTGCGCCCCTCGCGGCTGCAATACCTGCGTCGCCTTGCTCAGCGCGCCGGGCTTGGGGGGCGGGCTGCCGTCTCGGCTGCGCCGCCGCCGCCGGTTGTCGAGCATGCCAGCATCGAGATGGCGCAGGCGCAGTGCTTTTCCGAGCAGGGGGCGCTGGATGCGCTCCGTCAGGCATTCGAGCAAGCACCGGGTGTCTCGGGGCGCGCAGCGAATTCGAAGCGGCGCGCGTGCATCGTGCTGGACGATTTCTGGGCCAATCACGCGATCCTGCGGGGCGACTTCCGCGCCATGCGCACCCGGGAGGTCGAGGATATCGCCCGTAGTTACTTCGCGGAGACGTTCGGACTGGATGCCGATGCCATCGTGGTCCGCGCCGCGATGCAACGGGGCGGGCGCGCGCTGTTCGCAAGCGCGCTGTCACGATCGCTGCACGAAGGTATCCGCGACGTTAGCGACGCGGCGCGCGTGGAGGTGCAGAGCCTGAAGCTCGGGTTGCCGCAGATGATGAATCGCGCGCGGCGGGCCGTCGGCGGCAGCGCATCGATGCTCGTGGTGGTGGCGGAGACGGCGCTGCATGCGGTGCTGATGGACCGGAACCGCTGGGTGGCCTATGGCGCGCAACGCCTGTTTGCCGACGATGCCGGCGATGCGCCGCGGCTGGCGACGATTGCCGAGCAGGTATTCGAACGCTGTACGAATGCACGGCGGGAGGACTGCACGATCTATCTGGCGGGGCTCGGCCTCGATCCATCGGCGTTCGAGGGGCGGTTCGCCTCCGCGCGTTGCCTGCGGGATGTTGCGCCGGGTGCTTCGGCTCCGCTGCGCTTGATGGAGTTCGCACTATGATGCCGCAGCTCAAGATCGATTTCAGCCGGCGTCCGTCAGCGGTGGCGCCGGCCGGCGTCGTCTTGCTGATCGTGGCGGGCGCAATGCTGCTGCTTGGCGCCAGGGCGCTGTGGCGGGCGTATCAGGACAACGATCATGCCCGAAACCAGTTTGAGATGGCGGTGCGCGAAGACATCTCCAGGAAGCCCCCTAAAAAGGCCGCTCCCACGCCTGGCGCCAAACTGGCGGAGAAGCAGGGTGAGGCGATCCTGCGCGAGCTCACCGTGCCATGGCAGCGGCTTCTGTCGATCGTGGAAGATTATCCGGGCCACGACATCGCGCTGATCGGCATCGATCAGAGTCCCGCGCAGAGCCAGATCCGCATCACTGCCGAAGCCAAGGACGCCGACGGGATGATCGCCTACCTGAAGTACCTGCAAGGCAGCGTGCTCCTGCACGAGGCGGTGCTGAGCGGCCACCTGGTCGAGACCAACGTCCCCGGGACGCCCGTGCGTTTCCAGATCATAGCGGTGTGGAGAAAGCCATGATTGCCCGCCGGCTCCCCGACTTCCTGCTGACGCTGCGTTTCGAGATGCGGCGCGCATTCGGCGTGCCAGGCCTGCTCGGGGCAATGGCCTTGGCCGCCGCCGCGATGACATGGAGCGCGATCCCCACCGTGGACTCGCAGACGCGAGGTTTGCAGGACAGCGCGCGGCAGGCACGCGCCGCGAAAGCCCGGCATCCCGACGATGCCGGCCGGGGGGCGGCCGAAGTGAATTCCCTGGGCAAGCTGCCGGCCTTGTTCTCGACCTTCGCGGAAAGCGGTAACGACATTGCCGTGATCTTCGCGCAGGCACGGGAGAGCCACCTGGCGCTTGGCTCGGCGCAGTATCAGACCGTCACGGAGCCCGGGGCGACTTTCACGCACTATCAGGTTCTGTTCCCGGTCAAAGACCAGTACGGCACGATTCGCCGTTTTGTGGCGTCGGTGCTCAACAGCGTGCCGAACGCCGCGCTGCAGGAGATCCATGTCGAACGGCCGGCGGTTGACGGCAATGTTCTCGAGGCCCGCATCCGCTTCGACCTGATCTATCGGACGGACCGGCCATGAACAGCGCTCTCGCCAGGAGGATGCTTTTCGCCGGTGCTGGCCTGGCGATCGCGGCATTGATCTGCTGGGGCCTGGCGCCTGGCTACCGCGTTCCCGATGTCGTCTCGGCAATCAAGGCCGCCTATGGCCGCGGCATCCCTGCCGGGCCCCGCATTCCCCAGGCCGCCGCGCCGGCCGCGAGCGCGGGCGGGCCGCGGCGCGCGCCCGCCGCGGCGAGCGAAAGCGCCGCGGATACGGCCGCCGGGATAGCGCCGCGAGAACGGCTCGCGTCGCTGCGTGCCCCCCTGTCGCCGGAGACGGCCAACGATCCATTCAGCGTTTCATCCTGGCTTCCACCACCTCCGCCACCCGCGCCGCCCCCGCCGGCGCTTCCACCCGCGGCACCCACGGCGCCGCCTCTGCCATTTGGCTATGTGGGCGCGCTGGGAGCGGATGCCGCCAAGGAGCAGGTGTTCCTGAGCAGCGGCGAGCGTCTGTTGATCGTCTCGCTGGGCGATGTGATTGACGGCCAGTACCGTCTCGAGTCGATCACGGCAACAGGTGTGACCTTTACCTATCTGCCGCTGAATGTGAAACAGGTCATGTCCACCCAGGGCGAAGGAAAGTAAATGAACTCCTCGTGCAGATCGGGCATTGCCTGCAGAGTAGACCGCTGCAACGCGCCCCAAAGGTCGATCGCCGCGTCAGGTCGCGCGGCACCATCCGCGCTCGTTCCCGGCTGCCGCACGTGCGGACTCGGCGCGGTTCTGATAGCGATCGCGCTCGGTGGCTGTGCGGTGGATCGGGAAGCGCTGCATAGGGCCAGCGCGCGCGAGCCTACCAATGCCGAACTGCAGTTGAACTACGTGCACGTGCGCGACCGCCAGGTGAACGCAATCCTGGACGAGGTGGAAAGGTTGCGGGCCGGGCTCCAGTTTCACGAAGCCATCCTGAAGCTCGACGAAGCGAGCCGGATCGATCCAAGCAGCGAGCGGGGGCGGAAGCTGGGCGCCGCGCTCCAGATCGATCTGCGCGACTTGGTCATCCTGGCCGAGGTCGAACGGATGTTTCAACGCGGCTCGTATGACAGCGCGGCGGAGCGAGTTCGCGACGTGCTTGCGGAGAATCCGACCAATGTCCAGGCGCGGCAGATGATGCAGCTGATCGAAGACAAGCGGCGGCAGCTGCGGGCCGAGCGGGAAGAGAAGAGCGCCGCCGCATCCATCATGCGTACGCCGGTGACGCTGCAGTTCCGCGATGCCAACGTGCGGATGGTCTTCGAGGCGCTGTCGCGCACGTCGGGCTTGAACGTCATCTTCGATCGCGATGTGCGGACGGACCTCAAGACGACGATTTTCGTGACCAATGCCGCCATCGAGGACGCGGTCAATCTGATCCTGCTGCAGAACCAGCTCGACAAGAAGGTCTTGAACGCGAACACGCTCTTCATCTACCCGGCCACGCCGAACAAGCAACTGGAGTACCAGGAGCTGAAGGTCAGGACCTTCCAGTTGTCGAACATCGACGCAAAGCAGGTGCAGGCATTGCTCAAGAGCCTGTTGAAGATCAAGGAAATCGTGATCGACGAACATGCCAATACCCTGTCGATTCGCGGTACGCCGGACACGATACGGCTGGCGGAGCAACTGATCGCCGCGCAGGATCTTCCTGAGCCCGAGGTCATGCTGGAGGTTCAGGTCCTCGAGGTTTCCCACGAGCGGCTGACCGACCTCGGGGTCGCGTGGCCAAACAGCTTCACCATGGCCACGCCGAGCACCGCGTCGACATGGGGTGCGCTCCACACGCTGCCCATCAACCAGCTGGTGGTCAGCGGGCTGTCCGCCACCGCCAACTTCAAGCTGACGGATACCGACGCGAACCTGCTTGCCAGCCCGCGCATCCGCACCCGCAACAAGGAAAAGGCGAAGATCCTGATCGGCGACAAGGTACCGGTGATCTCGAGCTCGAGCACCCCTAGCACCAGTGGCCCGTCCTATGCGCAGAATATCCAGTACCTGGACGTTGGCATCAAGCTCGAGGTGGAGCCGCAGGTTTATCGCGACGACGATGTCGGCATCAAGATCAATCTCGAGGTCAGCAACATCACGAAGACGATATCGAGCAGCAACGCGCAGACCGGCCTCAGTTCTCTGGCCTACCAGATCGGCACGCGCAGCGCATCGACCAGCCTGCGCCTGAGGGACGGCGAGACGCAGGTTCTGGGCGGCCTGATCTCGGATGCCGACCGCACCACCGCGGACAAGGTGCCTGGCCTGGGCCAGCTGCCGGTGCTCGGGCGCTTGTTTTCGGATCATAACGGAGATCATGTCAAGACGGAAATCGTGCTGCAGATCACGCCGCATATCATCCGCCCGCAGCGTGTTGCGGATGCGGACACGCGTGAAGTCTGGTCGGGAACGGACGCCAATGTGCGCACCGAACAGTTGCGCCTCGATCCCACCAGCGCAGCGCTGCCCGTTGCCGCTCCCGTCGCGCCTGTCAAGCCAGGAAGGGTGGGGGGCGGTACCGCGACACCGGTTGTACCTGTGACACCGGTTGTACCCGTGGCACCGGCCACGCCGGCGAGTGTCGATGGCGCGGCGGTTGGGGGCGATGCCAAGGCCGCGGCAGCAGGGAGCACGGCGCCGCCCGTACCCTTTGCAGCACCGCCGAGAGGCTCGCTGGGCCAGGCACCCGCGGCGCCGCGGACGACGCCGCCGCCCGACCCGTTCGCGGCGCGGTTCCCGGCCATCCAGGCCGCGCCACCGGCTCCGGCAGCCGCCGCCGCTGTGCCGGCCGATGGGAACGCTGCCGTGCCGGATGCGCCCGCCACGGCGGTCGTGACCCCAGTGCCCGGCCCCGCCGCGGCGCCGGCGCCCTTGCCCGCGCCAATCCTGCGGATGCCGCCAAACGATATGGCGAGCGAGAACCCGCTCTATCCCATCCCTGCTGGAACGCATTGACCCATGAGGCCCCCGACCCACACAGCGCGATGCCGCGGCCGCTGGAACGCAGCTGGCCGCGGATTCACCTTGATAGAGCTGGTGGTGACACTGGCGCTTGTCGGCATTGTCGCGCTGGCGATCGTGCCATTCTCGGAGCTGATGGTGCAGCGGGAGAAGGAGCAGGAACTGAGGGTGGCGTTGCGGCAGATCCGTGGCGCGCTGGATGCCTACAAGGACGCCAGCGATTTCGGATCGATCGAAAGGGAAGTTGGCGCATCGGGCTATCCGCCCACGCTGACGGTGCTGGTGACCGGTGTCAAGGATGCCAAGGATCCGAAGGCAGGCCTGCTGATGTTCCTGCGCAGCGTGCCGCGCGATCCGTTCTTCAACGGCGACGCCGCCACGCCGGCGGAGGAAACCTGGAATCTGCGCGCCTATGGCAGCACGGAGAGCAGTCCGCAGGGTGGCAATGACGTGTTCGACGTGTCGTCCAGAGCCGACCGCACCGGTCTCAACGGCATTCCCTATAAAGAATGGTGAAACGCAATGAAGCCCGCTCGCGGCCATCGGCTGCATGGATTCACCTTGATCGAACTGGTGGTCGTGATGGCGATCATCGGATTGCTGCTGACGATCGCGCTACCGCGCTACCTTCGCAGCATCGACCGCGGCAAGGCGCAGGTGCAGCGGCAGAACATCGCCGTGATGCGGGATGCCATCGACAAATTTTTCGGAGACAACGGGCAGTATCCGGAGAACCTCGACGAGCTGGTTCAGAAGCATTATCTGCGCAGCGTGCCTGAGGACCCGGTCAGCGGCGGAACCGATTGGACCGTCATTGCGTCGCCGGACGCCGACAAGGCCGGCGTCTATGACGTGGCGCCGGCGAGCGAAGCCGCGGCGGCTCCCGCCGTTGCCGTGGTGCAGGGAAAATGAATGGCACCCGCAGCATGCGTGCGGGCTGGCGCCGCCAGGGCAGGGGCGCCCGCGGTCTGGTGCTGCTTGCCCTGCTGATCGCCCTGATCCTTGTTTCAGTGGCCCTGATGGGCGCGCTCGATGTCTGGGCGCTACAACGAAAGCGGCTGCAAGAGGAAGAACTGCTGTTCGTCGGCAACCAATACAGGCTGGCGATACAGCGCTACTACCAGGCCGGCAGGACGTTGCCCGCATCCGTTGACGATCTGCTGGAAGACAAGCGCTTCCCGGTGCCGCTACACCATCTGCGGCGCGCCTACCCGGATCCGATCACCGGGAAGAACGACTGGCTGTTCCTGCACGACGGCGACCGCATTTACGGTGTCCAGAGCAGCTCCGCCGCGCAGACGATCAAGCACGCGAATTTCCCCCGGCGCTATGCGGATTTCGCCAATGCGAAAACCTATGGCGAGTGGCAATTCTATTATCTGCCGCCGGGTCGCCGAATCCGCACGGGCATCGATCTCCCGGGGACGCAAGGCGCGGGCCCGCGGGCCGACGCGGCGGCCCGGCGCGCAGGCGCGAACAACGCGTCTGCGTTCAGTACCAATGGGTGGGCGAAATGAGTTCGCCGGTGCGATATCCGTCGATGGAATGCCCTACCGCATCAGTAGGGTGTTGACCCATGCAAACCATCGCCGGCGTTCCCCACAATACAAGGAAGGAGAGGGAGCCACGGAAGACGAGATGCAGGTATCCGGTTCCCGCCGCGCCGATGGCGCGATGGTGTCGAGCAGGGATGGACGGCAGCGACGGACGTGGTTGCCGCAGGCGTAGGAATTGATGTCCCATGGGGATCGCGCAGGCCGATCCGCAGGAAGGAGGCGGTATGTTCAGTGCTCGCGTATATCGAAGCGGCTTTTCGGCGCTGTTATTGCTTCTCTTTGCATTACCGGCGCTCGCGCAGTCGTTCCGGGTCCAATGCCCGGACAACACGGTGCTGCACCCAAAGTCGTCCGCCGGGGTGGTCAGCGACGGGATCAAGTGCCAGCAGATCTCGGGCGGCGACGGCTACTCGACGATGGGCGACGGGACGCAGACCTACATGTTCTCCTTCGGCCCCTTGTCCGGCCTCGCGGACATCAAGCAAGGCCTGCCCGGCACGGAGCCGTCATCGGTGTTCAATACGCTCTGGCCCTATCCGATCCACGATGGGGTACATGATGTCAGCACCTTCAATGGGGCGGTTGGCCTGGTCCCCGATCCGGATGCCGGTGGGGCGATCACCGGCCACGTCGATCCGCGGCCCATCATGGATGTCGGCGTGATGAACGGCAATATACCGGCGCCGACCATGGCCATCGACGAGGACGACGAGTTCTTCCTCACCCTGACCAATGTCGGCATGATCATGCGGCCCGACCTGTTCGAGAAGCACACGGTGCATTTCCATGGCTACCCGAACGCCTCCTCGTTCTACGACGGGGTGCCCGATGCCTCGGTTGCCATCAATATCGGCGGCAGCTTCACCTACTACTACCTGGCGCCGGATGCCGGAACCTACTTCTGGCACTGCCACATCACCCCGCCGGAGCACCTGCAGATGGGCATGGTGGGCCAGATCTACGTGCGGCCGCGCCAGAACCGCGTTCCCACCGGCGCGTCCCTGTACGCCGGGTTGCAGGCCCAGCAGAACGATCTGCGCACCAGGTGCGGTACCGACATCCTGTGCTCGACGCCACTGCCGCGCGTGGACAACGGCGCCACCCACCAGCTCAACAAGAGTGGCTCGCCGACGCTCTACGCCTACAACGATGGCGATGGTTCGACTGCATACGATGTCGAGTATCCGATCCAGATCCATGGGTTCGATCCGAACTTCCACTTTGTCGGCATGACCTTCAACCCGGAGCCGTTCACCGACATGAAGGACAAGTACTTCCTGCTGAACGGGCGAAGCTATCCGGACACGGTGACGCCGGGACCCATGAGCACGCAGGTGTCGGATGGCTCGGCGCACTTCTCTCAACCGCTGCCGACGCTGATCAACATCCCGCTTGGCGGCAAGGCGTTGCTGCGGATTTCGGATCTCGATGTCACCGAGTTCCAGACGCTGGCCTCGCTCGGCATCCCGATGCACGTGATCGGCATCAACGCGCGCTTGCTGCGCGACATGTCGGGCAACGACCTGACTTACTACACGAACTCCATCACGCTGGGCGGCGGTGAGTCAATCGACGTGATCCTGGACGCAAGCGCCCTGGACGCAAGCGGAAATTTCCGCTACCCGGCGGGATCGACGTATTACCTGTACACGCCCAATCTGGACCACCTGTCGAATGACGCCGAGAACTTCGGTGGCTTGATGACCGAGGTTCACATCTGCGGTGCGTTCGACCCGATTACCAAGCTGTGCAAATAGGAGAAGCGCCGTGGGCCACACTACACGCTACACGTGGATCGCGAATCTCGCGCGGCTCGCCTCCGCCATGCTCGCCGCGTTGCTCTGCATGCCGGTGCAAGCCGCGTCGCCGGGCATCACGGGGACCAGTTTCGATCTGTCTGCCGAGGCGGCCCGTATCAGCCAGCCGGACGGGTCGAGCGTCTACTCGTGGGGATACGGTTGCCGTGCCGGCGGCGCTGCGCCGTCCGGGTTTTCGCCGTCGCCAGCGGTGATTCCCGGTGCGAACTGTCCGAGCATGCAGATACCGGGGCCGACCTTGATCGTCCATCAGGGTGACACGGTGACGGTGACGCTCAGGAACAACCTGCCGGCGGCCGCGGGCAACACCTCGATTCTCTTCCCGGGATTCCAGGTCACCACGTCGAACGGCGTGCCGGGCCTGCTCACAAGAGAGGCCGCACACGGCGCCTCGGTTACCTATACCTTCGTCGCGGCGACGGAGGGGACCCATGGCTACTACAGCGGCACGCAGAGCGATCTGCAGATCGAGATGGGCTTGTACGGGGCGATCATCGTTCTGCCCAAAGGCATTCCCGCTGGCTGCCGGGCTGTCGGCAGCACGCTGCCGGACGGGCAGACCGACTTCCGCAATGCCGCGGCAGCCTACAGCAACAGCGCCGCGTGCTACGACCGGGAGTACCTGTTCCAGTTCTCGGAGATGGATCCGCGCATCCATACGCAGGCGGAGCAGCAGGTGGGCACGCCGGCCGGGAAGGCATGCACGCGGCCCAACGGCTGCATGACGGTCGAGACCGAGCCTTACCATCCGGCCTATTTCATGATCAATGGCCGGTCCATGCCCGACGACATGGACCCGAACTACGCGGCGCAGTATCCGCACCAGCCGTACAACGGCAATCCGCACATGCATCCCGGCGAGCTCGTGCTGCTGCGGATCATCGGCAACGGCCGCTGGCAGCATCCGTTCCACGAGCACGGCAACCATGTGCGCATACTGGCGCGGGACGGAAACCTGCTGCTGAGCCAGACGGACAATGCCTCGCCTGCCGGACCACTGCTGTTTACCACGACGACGACCCCCGGCGTGGCGATGGATGGCATCTTCTACTGGACGGGGCGGGGCCTGAACTGGGACGTGTACGGCCATGTTGAAGGCGGCGTCTACACCGACCCGGCGTTTCCCGCCTATCTGGGCAAGCCGGTAGTCTGCACCCCCGACGCCAACGGGTACTACACGGCCGACCCGGCGGCGCCGAATTACTACGAGTGGTGCCAGGACCATAACAAAGGCCTCGAGGCCCATCCGTTCGGCCAGGTCGCCAGCGGCGGTCCTGTCACGCTGCCCGACGCGAACATCCTGACCAAAGGTGTCTGGTACGGCGGCAGTCCTTATCTCGGACCGGATGCAACCGTGCGCGCCGTGGGCCCCACAGGCACGATTCCGCCCTCCGGCACGGTCGCGAACCCGCCAACCACGGAAGCAGGCTTTGCGTTCATGTGGCACTCCCACAATGAGCGGGAGATCACCACGAACAATATCTTCCCGGGCGGGATGATGATGATGATGTTGGTCGATCCGCAAGCCTTCAATATCAACGAAGCCAATTAGCGGTCAGGGGAAACGCGATGAGATCCAACCAGTTCAAGGCGAGCCTCTTCGACTTGGTCAAGACAGGTTTCGCGGCATCCATTCTCGCCATGGCGAGCTGCGCGTCGTTCGCGCAGAGCGTCAACCTGACTGCGAATGCCACCACCACCACGCTCCCCGACGGGCAGTCTGTCCCGATGTGGGGCTACACCTGCACCGGCGCCGCAGCGCCGGCCACCTGCGCGGGATTGAATCCGAACGCCGGGATGAGCTGGTCGCCAATCGTGATCACCGTCCCGCCGGGCAACCTGACGATCAACCTGAAGAACAATCTGCCGATTCCCCCGGGTGCGGCCACCGGCATACCCACGTCACTGGTGATCGTGGGTCAGTTGGGTGGCGGCCTTGGCACCACGCGGACAACCGTGGCCAGCCCGACCCACGCCATCCAGAGTGTCACCTGGCCGGTCGCGGGGACCACCAACGGCGCCACGTTCAATCCGCCCGCTCAAGGGCCTCGTGTCCAGTCGTTTGCCACCGAGGTGCCGACGACCGGGAGCGGCAGCGCGACGGCGCTGACCTGGAACAACCTCAAGCCGGGCACCTACCTGATCGAATCGGGCACCCACCCCTCGATCCAGGGGCCGATGGGCCTGTATGGCGTGCTGGTGGTCACCACCGCTCCCGTGGCGCCCGCACTGGGCACTGCCTATCCGGGCGTGACCTACAACGCAGAGGTGCCCCTGCTTCTCAGTGAAATCGATGCCGCGCAGAACGCCGTCGTGGCGCAGGCCGTATCGACGGCGAAGTTCAGCGAGACTTCCGCCCGCGTCCTCAGGGACACGGTCAGCGCCGTATCCGTGGCGCTCGACTCCGCCGGGAATCCGCTCGGCGGCTCAGGCTATCAGGTCAACGACCCTGTCACGTTCTCCGGCGGCGGCGCCTCGGTTGCCGCGACCGGCCACGTCGCAAGCGTCGACGGTAGCGGCGCAATCACCGCTGTCGCGGTGGACAGCGGCGGTACAGGCTACTACTCGGTTCCTGCCGCGGCGGCAACGAGAACCGGCGCTGCCGGCACCGACGCCCAACTGGTGGCGGCCTTGTCAACGAAAGGCGTCCTTTGCAGCGACGGCGCGGCCGCATGCTATCCGCCGGCGGTCAACTACGATCCGCGCTATTACCTGATCAACGGCGTCGCCTTTGACAGGACCAAGGCCACGGGTTCGTTGTTCGCAACCAGCCCTGCCTCCGCCACCGGCAATGTCCTGGTGCGATTCGTGAACGCCGGGCTGCGCATGCATGTCCCTTCCATCGTGGGGGGGCTGACCACGGATAGCAGCTCGGGCAAGCCACAGGTGACCTCCGGGTTCTCGCTGGTCGCAGAGGACGGCAACCCGCTCCCCGGGAAGCCCCGGATCCAGAATGAGGTATTCCTGGCCGCGGGCAAGACTTACGATGTGCTGGTCAACGCGCCCACGCCTGTCGCTCCGGCGACCACGCCTGCGGCGCTTGCGGTGTTCGACCGCCAGTTGAGCCTGTCCACCAACAATCAGCGCGATGGCGGCATGCTGGCCTACATCGGTGCCAGCGGCGCAACCCTTCCCGCCAGCGGCGTGACGGCGAAGGCCAACCCCGATTCCTACTTCCTGGTTCCGGGGACCAGCCTGACCATATCGGACCCCGCCAAGGGCGTGATTGCCAACGATGTCGGCGTCTATGGCGTCCAGATCCTGACAGCGCCCACGGGGGGCACGGTCACCCTGAACGCGGACGGTACATTCATCTATGCGCCGAATGCCAATACGACATCCGACAGCTTCACGTATCAGGCGAACGGCAATCCCCTGATCAAGGCGACGGTGACCTTGGCCGCCTGTACCGGCAGCTGCCTGGGCGGGGCGCCCATGGCCATGGCCGACAGCTTCACCAGCAATGTGGCATCGCAGTTGCGGATCGCGCCTCCCGGTGTGCTCGCGAATGACAAGGATCCATCGGGACTACCTTTGTCGGCCTCCATTGTCGCCGGTACCGTGAAGAATGGCACGGTTACGCTGAACGCGGACGGCTCGTTCACGGCGGTACCCTCAGCACCGCCGGCCGCCGGCGCAAGCGTCAGCGTGAGCTTCCAGTACCGGGCGATCAATTCGCAGAAGACGCCGAGCAATAGCGCGACGGCAACCGTGACCTTCAATGGCGGCAGTGGCCTGACCGTCAACGTACTGGACGCGCCGAGCACACAGCCCGGGATGACGCCGGTCAAGCTCACCGACTACCGCTGGATCATCGAGGAAGACCGCACCTTCCAGATCGATCCCGCCTGCCAGGTGAACTCGGCCAAGCGGCCGGCCAACTGCCCACCGCTGCCGGTTCCCAGCCTGGGCACCAGTTTCCATGTCAGCTATATGCCGGTAGTTGCCTCGGGCTGTGTCGGCCGCGCGGCTTGCGAAGGTGGGCAGACCGTGTTCGACCCGTCGAGCAATTCGCACATGCCTGCCGTATGCGACATCGGCAACGGCGTTTGCCGCACGGACGCCGTGCAGCAGGCGCCCGTCGATCCGAGCCAGGTCGTACTCGATCCCACCAAGCACTACTACATCTCGATCCTGCCGGGAGATGCCGGTAATACCTTCGCTTCGGGAGCAGGTGCGCCCAAGCCCGTCGACCCGAGCAAGCCCAATGGGGCCAAGCGACCGTTCAGCATCGCGCTGGATTGCCCGTCCGGCCCGGGCGGGGCGGACTTCGCCCCCGGATCGGGAGCCTGCGGCCACACCATGGGCGGTGCGCCGATCGCGCCCGCGCAGAAGACGGTCAACGTGCTGCTGCCACAGACACCAGTGCCCACTGCGAAGGTCTCGGTGTTCGTGTTCGAGGACGATGCGCCGCTCAACGGTGAAGTCGACGTCAGCGGTGGCACGGACACCTTCGGGACGGCCCGCGAACCGGGGCTGGGTGGCTTTGAGATCAAGCTCTGGGACGACGCTGGCGGCACGGGTGACCCGACCGGGCAGATGACCTACGACATGTTCAACATGCCGCTGTCCAATGCCCTGCAGGGGATGATCGATCCCGTCACGCACCTGAATGCGTGCCCGATCTCGACCACGACGAACGACGGACTGGTGGGCATGGTTCCGACCTGCCCGAAATATGAATCCGACGGCAAGACGCCCTCGCCGCTGGTCGGCCAGGCCATCATCGCCAACCTGATGCCCGGCAGGTACGGGGTGGTGGCCACACCGGCCGCCGACCGCATCGGCAGGGGAGAAGAGTGGCTGCAGACGAATACGCTCGACGGCCAGAAGGGCCATGACGCGTTCGTCAAGATAGGCGGACCGGCGTACTTCCAGGAGTTCGGGCCAGCCGGCTTCCATGTCGCCGTCGGCTTTGCCAACGCGAAAATCATCAATGATCGCCGGACCAATGCCGCGAAATCCGGGTTGTGCGATATTCCCGGAGCGTCTTGCGCCAATTCGGTCAACGGCAGAATCACCAACCTGCACTACAGCCGCCCGCCCAACCAGCATCTCTACGGCAGCGGCTCGCGCGATTCGCTGGCGTTCACGCAGTGCTTCGTCAGCATGGGCGACCCGGACGGCGAGGATATTGCATTCACCAAATGCAACGACAAGGGCGAGTTCAGCTTTTCCGGCCTGCCCGACGGCACCTTCAGAATCACGGTATTCGACCAGTGGAACGACCAGATCGTCGACGGCCTTGCCACGGCAGTACAGTTGGGACCCAATGCAAGGAGTGTCAATGTCGGCGATCTTGCGGTCCTGCAATGGCACACGAATCTCTACACGCGTACTTTCCTGGATCAGAATGGCGATGGTGTCTCGCAATCCAGCGAGCCCGGCCTGACGCTGGTCCCGACCAATATACGCTTCCGCGATGGCAGCTATTCCAACTTCAATACCACCGACCTCAACGGCTACGCTCCCTTCAACGAGATATTCCCGTTGTTCAACTGGTACGTGGTCGAGGCCGACACCACCCGTTTCAAGCAGACTGGCGTACATGTGGTCTATGACGCAGGAGGGCCGCCGGATGGCACGCCTGGCGGAGGCAGTTCGACCATCGCCAAGCACTTTGCCAACACAACGGAATCCGCTACCGCGCATCTCCCGTCCCACCTCCGGGTACCCGGCGCGGTGTACTGCGACAACGCGGACTGCAGTGGCTATTCGATCCTGAACGGTCCGGGCAGCAGTACGTCCAATCCTTCGACCGGCCGGATCGATCCGCCCTCGGCGACCACGCTCGGCTGGCAAGGATTCTCCGGCCAGACCTCGTTCATCGAGTTCGGCAAGACGCCGTTCGCCACCAACGAGAACGGCGGCATCCGGGGTGAAGTGATCTACGCCTCGACACGCCCGTTCGACGATCCCATGCTGCTGATCCACACGAAGTGGACCCCCAATGTGCCGAACGTCACCGTCAACCTGTATCAGGAGGGCACCGCTGCGGATGGAACGCCGAGCCTGACCCTGGTGGACACCACCACGACCAGTAGCTGGGATGACTGGGCGCAGGGCTTCCGCTCGGACGGCGTGCCCAATATGAACTGTCCGGGGCAGGAAACCACGGACCCCTACTTCTTCACACTGAAGAAGACCACCCAGTGGCTTGATCCGCACCATCGTGCCTTGCCGTCAAACTCGCAGTTCAAGTGCTATGACGGCATGCATATGTTCAATCAATTGCAGCCGGCACCGTATGACGGGATGTATCAGTTCCCCAGCGTGACCGGCCGGAACCCGAGAACCGGCAAGTCGACGGGTACCAACTGCAAGATTTGTTTGCGCAATCCGGCGGACCGTGCAACCCAGGAGGGTGGAACAGCCATGCTGCCTCCCGGCAAGTACGTGGTGGAGGTGATCGTGCCTCCGGGCTACGAACTGGTGAAGGAGGAAGACAAGAACATCCTGATTGGCGACAACTACATCGCGCCGGTGACGCAGCAGTTCGCTGGTATTGGCAATATCTTCATCCTGCCCGACCAGGCGGCGGTGAATGCCGCGTATAACCCGAACAATGCGCAGAACCCGACTTCGGATCTGGGGTCTTCTCCCAGGCATGAGGGCGACACCGGGAGCGTCGAAAGTTTCTGGCCTTGCGTGGGTGCCCTGCGCATCGTGCCGGACTATATCAGCCTGTTCCCGGGCTCGCAGGAGGTGGCACCGTTCGCGGGGGCGTCGCGTCACCTGTGCGACCGCAAGGAAGTCGTCCTCACGGATCAGATGACCGTGCTGGCGAAGTTCTGGATCTTCAGCTCGACGCACGTCTCGGCGCACTACACCGGCTTCATGCTGGACGACTTCTCCTCGGAGTTCGACCCGTATTCGCCGCAATTCGGCGAGAAGTTCGCGGTTCCCAACGTGCCGGTGTCCATGAAGGACTTCTCCGGCAATGAAGTTGCTCGTGTGTATGCCGATCAGTGGGGTATCTTCAATGGCTTGAATTATTCGACCTGGCAGGTCAATCCGCCCAATCCGACCGGCTATGCGCCCACCATGATGGTCGCGTGCATGAACGACCCGGATATGCCGGATCCCGCGCATCCCGGCCAGACCATCAAGGATCCCCTGTACAACCCCGCGTACAGCCAGTTCTGCTACGAGATCCCATTCATGCCGGGACAGACGCAGTACATGGACACGCCGGTGGTGCCCGTGCAGGCCTTCGCGGATGCCTATAACCAGCCCGACTGCGCGTACCCGGATGCCACGCCGGGGATCTCGACGGTGGTTGGCGACGCCAGCAATGGCGGTGCCGGCCCCTGGGTCAGCGCCGCGGGCAGCAGCCTGACGATCACCGCCCTGGGCGATCAGCAGGTGATCAATCATGCTTATAGTGGACCCGGAGCGAGCAAGGCGCCATTCAACCAGAAGTTCATCACGCGCCATTACGGCTTCGGGAGCCAGTGCACCAGCGCCGGCGGCGCCTGCACGGTGCCGTCGAGCGTGACCATCGGTGGCGTGCCTGCGCAGATCACGGCGTGGACCGACCAGTCGATCACGGTCACCGTGCCCACCCTGCCGTCGGACCATGGCGAACTGGTGATCACGGCCGGCAACGGCAAGAAGTCGGTGGACACCGTCACCGTTACCGTCGGCGGCAAGGCGCCCACCTATGTCGCCGGCGAGAATGCCACGAGCAACGCCATCCAGAAAGCGATCGACAAGGCCAGCCCAGGCGACCTGATCATCGTGGGACCGGGCGTCTACAAGGAGATGCTGCTGATGTGGAAGCCGGTCCGGCTGCAAGGCGTTGGCGCTGCCTCGGTGACGGTCAATGCGAATACCCACCCCTCGGGCAAGATGGATCCCTGGCGTGCCCAGGTCGCCTGCCTGTTCGGTGTGTCTCGCAACGGTGGGTCGATATCGCCGACCAATGCCTTCGATCCGTCCAATACCTACAGCTGCCCGTCGTCCATGCAGCGGCAGATCGACCCGATACCGTTCGAGCCCACCGTCGGTTGGGACAACACGCTCAACGGCAACCTGGGCGAGCTTCTGATAGAGCCCACGCTGATGGGTGCGTACGAAGGGGCGGCCATTACGGTGCTGGCGAAGGGCGTGCAGGATGTCAACGGACAGCCGGACGCCAACTGCCTCGCAAACGGCATCTGCACGCCGTTGACGGCAAGCGCCGCGGATTGCGCTGCGTATCCCAGCAATTTCCTGTGCAACCCGTCGCGCATCGATGGCATCACCTTCACCAATAGCTCGCAAGGCGGTGGCGGGATATTCCTGCACGGCTGGAACCACAATATGGAGATCGCCAACAACCGCGTCTTCGGCAATGCAGGTACGCTGACGGGCGGTATCACCATTGGCCAGGTGGAGGTTCCCGACGGGACCATCGGTGCGGACGGCGTGACGCAGGTTCCGTTCGGCTACAACATGAACGTGAACGTGCATCACAACGCGGTCACCTCCAACGCTTCCTATGGCGACGAAATCAACTCGACCACGCCGTCGTCCGCTGGGGGGGTGACCTTCTGTTCCGGGGCCGACAACTACCACTTCAACTACAACTGGGTGTGCGGCAACATGAGCAGCGGCGATGGTGGCGGCATTGCCCACTTCGGGTTCAGCTATAACGGCGACCTCTCGCACAACGTGGTGCTGTTCAACCAAAGCAACAACCCGACGTTGCCTACCTACGGGGGCGGCATCATCGCCCAGGGCGTACCGCCGGATGGCACCTTCTGCGAGAACCAGACCACCGACGTCGATTGCGCGCCGCAGCTGTCCGACGGCGTGGGCCCGGGCCTGACGATCGACGGCAATCTCCTGGTCGGCAACACGGCGGAAAGCGGCAAGGGCGGTGGGCTGCGGTTGCAGAACATCAACGGCACCGATGTGCAGCGCAGTCCGAAGGACTCGTCGAAGTGGTACCAGGTTTCCGTCACCAACAACATCATCGCGAACAATGTCGCGGGCTGGGCAGGGGGCGGCGTGTCGATCCAGGATGCGGTGGGCGTCAACTTCATCAACAACACCATCGTTTCCAACGACGCGACGGCGTCTGCGGGCGTCCTCTTCAACACGCCGGCAGCCGCCCAGGCCAATGTGCCTCCACCGACGCACTGCACCACGGTGGGAGCGGAGACGACCTGCGATCCGATCACGACGTCGGCCTACCAGCCGGCTGGCCTGGAGACGGCGCGTCACACGCCCAACTTCATCGCAGCGTTCAGCAGCGCCACGGTGACTTGCCCGGCAGGGACGGACCCGGGAGCGACCCACATATGCACGACGTTCTCGAACCCGGTGCTGGCCAACAATCTCTTCTGGCAGAACCGTTCGTTCTACATCACCGTGGGCGGCCCCAACGCATCGATCCCCGGCCTGCAGAACACGGTGACGCTGAACCCGACGCTGAACCAGGCAGGGAAGACGACGGGCTACTGCGATCCCAAGGCCGTCTACTGGGACATCGGCGCCTTTGGCGACTCGGGACCGAGCAAACACGAGTCGGGCTTGACGCTCAACCCGCAGTTCTCGATCCTGACCGACGCCGCGGACTACCAGGGAGCGAACAACCTGGGTTCCAACCCGGCGGTCTACAGCCAGTACTGCAATGGCTCGCGGGTGCCGCCCGAAGGTGGCGGGGTAGGGTTCGCAGTGCCTCCGGGTATCGCGGATACCGTGCTGCCCAACCCGCTCTTCGGCCTGATGCCGACGGCGACGCCCGATGAAGGCAACCAGTGGATCAACATGTCCTATGGGCCGCTTTCCCTGGTCAATGCAAGCATCTCGTCAGGCAGCCCGGGCTATAGCGTGCCGCTGGGGAACTACGCCATCAAGTCGGGTTCGCCGGCAATCAATACGGCCACCGACGCGGGTGCTCCGAAGCAGGACTTCTTCGGTACCACCCGGCCGCAAGGCGGCAAGTACGATATCGGCGCGGTCGAGTTCGTGGCCGGGACCGCATCCGGCGCGGCCCTGACACCGTCCACGCAGAGCTTCGGTAGCGTGGCGCGCGGCGGGTCCGGGGCGATCGATGTGTTCACGCTGAAGAACACGGGCGGAGTACCGTTGACCCACATTGCGAATCCGGTGATCACGGTGGATGCTACGAACTTCATCATCGTTCCACAGCAGACGACGTGCGGCACGGTAAACCCGAATGCGGCGAACAGGATCACCAGCCTGGCGCCGAACGGGACCTGTGCAATCGCCGTGCAATTCAGGCCGCCTAGCCAGGATGCCGCCAACTCCACTCAGAACGGCACGCTCAGCATCACCGATGGCGCCGGCACGCAGACGTCGGCCTTGAGCGGAGTGGCAACGCGTTAAGGGGGAGGGGGAGCTGGAAGCGAAGGGAGAGGGGGTGCGGCTTGTGCCGCCCCCCGTGTCGAGGAACCAGGACCAGGTGGCCGCCAGGGTGACGTACGAACATGTCCAGCCATGCCAGTCGAGTAACGGCGATCGCGATGCTGCTTGTGAGCGGCATCCAGGTAAGCAGTGCCTTCGCCGAGTCGGCCTTTCCCGAGGAAGCCCGGCCGGTGGTACCGGCACGCACGGTGGCGGCACCTGCCAGGGCCTCGCCCTATTCCCCGGTAAAGGTGCCGAAGCACGCGATGGCCTACTACGATCTCTACGGCGGGGTCGACAACCTGCATGTACGCAGGACCGCGTCCGGCAACCTGATCCGCTTCAGCTATCGCGTTACCGATCCGGTTATCGCCAAGGTGCTGGCAGACAAGAGCGCGACGCCTTACCTGTTCGGGCAAAGGAGCCGGGCCTTGCTCCAGATTCCGGTCATGGACAAGATCGGCCAGCTCCGGCAGTCCGGGCCGCTGGAAGTCGGGCAGGAATACTGGATGGTGTTTTCCAATAAGGGCAATTTGATCAAAGCCGGGGACCGCGTCAATGTGATGATCGGTTCCTTTCATATCGACGGCCTGGTGGTCGAGTGATCGCGCGTGAGCGGGATCCTGGGGCATGGATCGAGGGGGGTGTACTCATGAACCGGTTTTTCTTCCTGGCATTGGGCCTGGTTTCCCTGGCGGCCTCGGCCGGCGCGGCGACGGAAAGCGCGCCCGCGGGCCGGATGACGGCGGCCCAGATCGCCGACAGGAATGTGGCGGCCCGTGGCGGGCTCCAGGCCTGGCGCGCGGTGAACAGCCTGACCATGTCGGGCCAGATCGACGTTGGGGGCAAGAAGGAGGTGAAGCTGCCATTCGTGGCGACGATGAAGCGGCCGCACAAGAGTCGCTTCGAGCTTCGCTTCCAGGAGCAGACGGCCCTGCAGGTCTACGACGGCACGCAGGGGTGGAAGGTCAGGCCCTTCCTGGGGCGCGACGAGGTCGAGCCTTACACGCCTGCGGAGGCCAGGGTGGCCGCCGCATCGGCGGAACTTGACGGCCCGCTGGTCGACTACGCCAGGAAGGGCATCAAGCTCGAATTGCAGGGCATGGAGTCCGTGGAGGGGCATCAGGCCTACAGGCTCAAGCTGACGATGCAAGATCGCGTCGAGCGGCGCCTGTGGGTGGACGCCACGAGCTTTCTTGAAGTGAAGATGGACGGCGAACCCCGCAAGCTGGACGGCAGGATGCACAACGTGGCGGTCTACTACCGGGATTACAAGGCGGAGGGCGGACTGAAGATCCCGCATGTCATGGAAACGGTTGTCGAAGGCGTCAAGAAAACCCACCAGATGACCATTCAACAAGTGGCGGTGAATCAGCCGGTGGACGATGCATTGTTTGCAAAGCCGCAGCTGGCATCGGTCAAGGTGCCAGGCAAGTAAGGAGATTGGGGGGGCTATGACAACAAGACGGATCGCAGCGAGGGTGCTCGCCGCCTGCATCTCGGTGGCGGCGATGGCGGCGGAGCCGGTGATGGCGTCCGATCTGAGCGCCGCCCAGATCGCAGAGAAGAACGCCGAAGCAAGGGGAGGGCTCGATGCCTGGCGGAAGATCCAGACCATGGTCTGGGTCGGGCACGTGGAGAGTGCGAATTCGCCTGCGCACTTCTTGCTGGCGATGAAGCGTCCCAACAAGACGCGCTTCGAGATCACGGCGCTCAACCAGATGGCCGTGCGCGTTTTTGACGGCAGCCATGGCTGGAAGCTCCATCCAACCCAGGATGGCAAGCCGAATCTGCAGCCCTACACGATGGAAGAGCTGCAGTTCGCGCATGACGAGCAGGTCATCGACGGGCCGCTCATGGACTACCAGGCCAAGGGGATTGCCGTTACGCTCGACGGCGCCGATGAAGTCGAAGGGCGCAAGGCATATCGCCTTCGCATCCGGTTGCCCTCGGGCGGCAGCCGGATGCTGTGGATCGACGCGAAGACATTCCTGGAGATCCGGTACGACCGGGAGTCCCGCAACGTTCTCGGCCAGTCGCACACGATCACCGTGTTCTACCGTGACTACAGGGCAATCGACGGGTTGCAGATACCGTGCACGATCGAGAGCGGCGTGGCGACGGCACAGGCGAAGGATAAACTCGTGATCGACGAGGTCTCGTTCAACCCGTCGCTGGGCGACTGGATGTTCGCCAAGCCTGGCACGCCGAGACAGGACAAGGCAGCGGTTTCGATCGGTGCCGAGGTGCGGCCAGGGTCGGGCGGAATGGTCCGGCGGGCCCCATAGCGATGGCACGGAGACTGTTCCTTCCGGCTGCAAGGGCGGTGCGCCCCGCCGGGACGCGCGCGAGTGACGGTGCGATCTCGCCTCGGGTAAGGCTGTTGCCCGGCGGATCAACTGGCGCGCGAGTGCGCCGATCCGCCGCGTGGGCGATCCTCGTGTGCTTCCTGGTCGCCGCACTGGCGGCGTTGGGCGGCAAGGCCAGCGCCGCATCGGCAACGGATGCCGGCGAAGCGATCTTCCTGCGCGGCGTGTTGCCTTCGGGCGAGCCGCTCTCTGCGAGCCGCGATGGCGGCTTGCGCATGCAGGGGGCGGCCGCGGCCTGTGTCAATTGCCACCGGCGCAGCGGACTTGGCGCCAAGGAGGGCTTTGGCACCGTCCCCCCGATCACCGGGCGGTATCTTTTTCACCCGCGTGCCAGGAATCTCGAGGACCTCGACCTCCCCTTCGTCGAGGGCATGCGTGCCGATCGCGATCCGTATACCGATGACACCATTGCCCGAGCTATCCGCGATGGCCTTGACTCGGAGGGCCGGCCACTGAACTACCTGATGCCGCAGTTCGCGCTGAACGATGCCGACATGGCCGCACTCATCGCCTATCTGAAGCGGTTGGACCAGCGCGGGCCGAGCGGGGTCACGGACACGGTGCTCCACTTTGCCACCATCATCACCCCGGATGCGGATCCGGTGAAGCGCCGCGGCATGCTGGATGTGCTCGAGCACTACTTCGCGGACAAGAACACGTTCCCGCTCGGGCCGACTCCGGCGCTACGCGCGTCGCGCAAGATGATGTTCATGGTCAATCGCCGCTGGCAGCTGCACGTCTGGGAACTGACCGGCCCGGAAGCGACATGGCAGGATCAGCTCAAGCGGCATCTGGCGGCGGAGCCGGTCTTTGCCGTGGTGTCCGGGCTCGGTGGCAGGAACTGGGCGCCGGTGCATGCATTCTGCGAGCAGGAAGCCGTGCCATGTCTGTTTCCGAATGTCGAAGTGCCGGTCAACGGCGAGACCGACTTCTATTCCCTCTATTTCTCCAGCGGCGTGCTGCTGGAAGCGGAGCTGATCGCGAAGCGGATCATCGATGCAGGCAACGGCAAGGGGGCCAGGTCGGTGCAGCAGATTTATCGTGCCGGCGACAGCGGGGAGCCGGGCGCCAAGGCGCTCGCCGCATTGCTCAAGCGGCACGGCGTCGCGGTGTCAAGCCATGCTCTCGCGCACGGCGAGAGCGTTGCTCAGGCGCTGCGCGGTGCAGCGGGAGCGGACGCGCTCATGCTGTGGCTGCGCCCGGGCGATGTCGCCGCGCTGGGAGGCGTGCCGCCGCCGCGCGCCGACGTGTTCATGTCGGGCCTGATGGGTGGGCTCGACGGCACGCCCCTGCCCGCGGGCTGGCGCGGCGTGACACGCCTGGCTTATCCTGTCGATCTGCCGGAACGCCGGCGCGTCCGCGTCGACTATGCGCTCGGCTGGTTTTCGATCCGGCATATTCCCGTCGTCGCCGAGCAGACGCAGGCCGATACGTTTCTTGCCTGTGGCCTGTTGGCGGAGACCCTGAGCCACATGGCCGATACGTTTGCGCGCGACTATCTGGTGGAACGCATCGACGACATGATCGAACGCCGGATCATCACCGGATACTATCCACGCCTGACGCTCGGGCCGGGTCAGCGCTTTGCATCCAAAGGCGGATACATCGTCCGGTTCGCCGAACCCGAGCGCACCCGGCTGGCCGCCGACGGCGAGTGGACGGTGCCGTAGCCACGCGCCCCAAAAGGCCTCCATCCCCGGGGGAGCCGCGAGTCGCCGGATGCGGATGCAGGTCCCGGCGAGAGGCCAGGATGGATTGCCCTACCGCCGCGGTAGGGCGTCGACCCATACCGCGCCGCATGGCCGGTCTCTACCATTCAGGTGCGGGATAGCGCTGCCGGAGGGGAACCCGGCGCTGGGCGGTCTGTTGCCGCAGCGCTTCGATGATTTCTGAAGGAGGATGCCATGGGAATGTTCAAGCAACGATGGGGCAGGGCGCTGGTCCTGGCCATTGCGGCCGGAAGCACGGCCGCCGCGGTGATACCTTATGCCATTGCGCACGATGGTGCCGATCCGCATGCGCATCACCACATGATGCGGGACACGCGCACATCGACGGTGGCCTACGCGCTACCCTCCGTCATGCTGGTGCGGGATGATGGACAGACCGTCTCCCTGAAGAGCGAGCTGGACGATGGCCGTCCGGTCGTGCTGACGTTCATCTATACCACTTGCACATCGGTTTGCCCGGTGATCAGTCAGACGCTCTCGCAATTGCAGGGCGAACTTGGCCCGGACCGGGACAAGGTGCATATGGTGTCGATCTCGATCGACCCGGAGCAGGATACGCCGTCGCGCTTGCGGGAGTATGCGACGAAGTTCGGGGCGGGCCCCGAATGGCAGCACTACACCGGCGCGCTTGCCGCGAGCGTAGCAACGCAGCGCGCGTTCAACGTCTATCACGAGGACAAGATGAACCACGGTCCGGTGGTATTCCTGCGGGCGGCCCCTGGCAATCCATGGGTGCGGATCGACGGTTTTGCCACAGCCGACGAGCTGTTGCAGGCGTATCGGAAGCTGGTCGAAGCGAGTTGAATGAAAAGGGAGGGCGCGATGCGAGCGTGGCGCGTCCTTCATCCCCCGTCTCCCGATATCCGGCATCGCCCGCTAATCCTGCGGGCTGTCTCCGCTTGCCAGCAGAAAGCCGGGAATCGGAGGGCAATGAAAACGGACGATGGTCAGTTGGGAGAGCGGCCAGCAGCGCAGCTCCGAGCAGAACTGCCGCTCGCCAAGGCCGGCTTGCAGCAACGCGTTAAGCCATATCCAGGCTGTGCCATGGCCAAGCTTGAGGTCATCGTCGACCCACTGCGATCCGACATAGCGTGCGGGTAGAAAGCCGGTGTGCCTTGTCCCATCCCATAGCAGAATCTCGACCGGCCGCCAGATCCTGTCAAGCAGATAGACGAGAGGGGGGAAGTTCATGACGGCCACCATCTCGAATGGGATCCAGAAATATTTTCCCCCGAGAAATACCTCGCTGATCGGCCCCAGGCGATCGTCGCTATCGCGCAGCCATGAGAACGGGCCGAGATTGGTGCTTCCCGGGAGCACCGTTGGCGTCGCGTCATACGGTGCGGTGCCGGGATCCGCGGCAAGGCGCCCCGTGAAATTGATGGTCCGCAGCGAAGATAGCCGCCGCCTGACCCACTGGCGCGTGCCGGGCAGATAGCTGGGGCGTGCCGGGCCGGAAGCGGGCTGGCCGAGGAAGACGCTCGCTCGCTGACGCTCGGCTCCCAGGCAACCGTGGTATTGGTCGATGCACTGGCGGAGCTCCGGAGCCATGGTTGCGCAGCGCGCGAGCATGGTACGCGCGATATGCCATTGGCCGGTGACGCAACTCCATTGGAAAGCCATCCAGTGCGGACGCCAGGCTTGCCGTGTCTGTTTCGTGCAGCTCAGCGATTCCGCGAGGAGGAATTCAATATGTGTATGCGCAGCCAGGACCCATGCTGCGCTATCCTCCAGCGAACTCTGCGGCGGACGGACGATGCTGGCTTGGCTCGACCGGGACCCGGGTGGAGAGCCGCTATCGAGCTTTTTCTTCATGGCGTTTCTCCCGATTTCCTGAGGCCGGGACAGACGGATATGACGCTGTCGGGATGAACCTCGTCGCACCTCGGCTATCGGAACGAGGCGACTGTTTTTTGTGCAGACGCAGCGCGCGATTTCACTCGCGATTGTTGCAGTGTATAGGCGGGCGATACTGCTTGCTATGGGGCAGCATCCTACGAATCAGGCGTGGTGTCAGGCCGAAAGGACGGCATGAGGCAAGCGGACCGGAGGCGAAGCAGGACAAGTTCCTGCTAGCGGCAGCAGCGCAAATCTGCGGCGAAAGGCAAAACGGTTGATGCCGTTCGACAAGGATATGGATACGATGGCGGTCAGGCAGCGAAGCAGCGGGTCGGAAGAACCGCGGAACAGGCTGTTCGGTGGCCGCGCGACAAAGGCGCCATCCAATCTTCCCTCAACCTGGTGAATAGCAATGCAGAGCCTGGCGAATCAAGACTACTTTGAATCCTGTGACGGTACCGTTCGAGTATGGATCGAGCAGGGTTCATCCATCCATATCAAGGCTGTTGCAAAGGAGAATGATCCGGTTGAGTTGTCAGAATCGGAAGCGATGCAAATAGCGGAAGTGCTCAGGCAATTTGCCAGCCGGGTCTGATTGCCCGAGCCCTGCCCACCGGGATGCAGGCTGGGGTCTGTGCTCGCCGCAGGGGAGAGGAGCAAAATGCGCGATTGCCGGCGTTCATGGCACTGTCTATCGTGTCTTGCCCCGCGCACCCTTCCTGGTATTGCCGGCGCGAGGTGCGTCCTTGGCAGGCAAGGCGCCGCCGCCGTTCAGCTGCTCCATCCACGACAGGGCGTCGATGTACGACAGGAACTGGTGGAGATAGCCTGGCGACAGCTCGTGCATCAGCAGGAACGCCCGATGCACCAGGTGACTCGAGTTGAGCGGTCCGGCATTGTCGGGAACCTGCTGCAGTGACTGCCGCAACTGTCGATCTGAACTGACCCTGACCTTGGACCAGGTGTCCCTGAAGTAATCGAGTACCTCCAGTTCGGGTTTGGCGGCGCGCCGGGGCAGGGGGGGGCTCGCCGCAGCGCCGCCGCCATCCGCCGGCGGTTGGCTGGCGGCGTGGCTGTCGGCATGGCTGTGGGCATGGCTGGCGATGTAATCGATCAGCTCGCCAAGCGCCCCGCGGGCGGGCGCGGGTGCCGATGGCGTGCCGTCGGCATCGCCGGCCGCGCGCGCGGCGCTTTCGATATCGTCGCCATAGGCCTTGAGCAGGCCGGACAGCCTGTCGTCCAGGATGCGTCGCGCATCGCCGCGGTGGCCGGCTGCGCGCCGATCGAGCGCGTCCATGAAATGGAAGCGGATGGGATCCAGGCGATCGGCGCCGCGCTCGCGCCATGCGTCGAGCGTCGCCCGGGCGTGGCTTGCCCCGCTGCCTGCCTCGCTGCTCTGTGTTCCGTCGTTACTCACGGGGCTTCACCGATTCCCGGGATGGCCTGGAGATAGGCGCGATTTCCACCCGGCGGTTCTTGGCCTGTCCCGCCACATCGGCATTCGACGCCACGGGCTGTTCGGAGCCGAACGCGGCCGCAAATACCGAGGACGACGGAATGCCGTCATCGATCAACGCGCGGGTCACCGTCAATGCGCGCTGGGCCGACAGATCCCAGTTGTCGGCGAAGCGGCGGTTGCCGTCGCGCAGTTGCTGGTCATCGGTAAAGCCGCTTACCATCAGGATCTCGTCCCGGGCCTGGAGGTATGCGGACAGCGGCCCGGTCAGGCTCTTCAGTACTTCCCGGCCCTCGGGCTGCAATTGATCGGAGTTCAGCGCAAACAACACGCTGCCGCTGATGCCGATGCGTCCATTCACCAGCGTCACCCGGCCCGCCGCCAGCGGCCCCGCCAGCGCGTCTTCCAGGGCCTTGCGGCGCTGCGTCTCCACCTGCCGCTGCTTGACCTCTTGTTCCAGCCGGGTCGAGAGTTCCAGCTGCACGCCGATCACGCTCACCAGGATCAGGACGAAGGTGCCGAGCAGCACCGACATCAGGTCGCCGAAAACAGCCCAGGCCGGTACTGTCGGCTCCAGGCCGCCGTCGATGTCCTCGCTCATGCTGCCTCGGTGCCGGCGAGTGCCCGCTGGCCGGCGAGCTGTTGCAGGTCTTCGACGATCTGCTTCTGCGACATCATGCTCAGGTCGATGACTTCCCTGGCCTGCGCCACGTAATACGCGAGCTGCTCGTCGCTACGCGCGAGGGACTTGTCCAGCGCCGCTTCGATGCGCTGCAGGTGGGCCACCAGCTTGTCGTTCGATTCGCCGAACAACTGCACGGCCACACCGAATGCCTCGCCCAGGCTCGCCACCTCGACGGCGCTGCCGGTGACCTGCGCGGCCACTTCCGACAGCTTCCCGGTTTCGGCCTCGACCTTGTCGGTGAAGCGGGTGCCGACACGATCCAGCAGGTCCGCCGACGTGGCCACCAGCGCGTCGACCGCCGTGCGCTGCTCGGTGGAGGCGTGGTTCACGGCATCGAGCAGGGTGGCCAGCGTTTCCAGCAGGCGGCTGCGCTCCTCCAGCATCGCGTTGTCGTGGGCCAGGCTGTCGGAGAGCTTCTGGCGCAGTTCGCCGATAACGTCGGCCGCGGCCCTGGGGGCTTCCGAAGCGGCTTGCACCAACCGGCCGATCTCGGCAATGGTCTCGCTGGCGTGCGCCTGCGCCCGCGACGAGATATCGCTTGCGGTCTGCGCCAGCGTCTCGCAGATTTCCTGCTGCCGGCTCGCCGTTTGCGTGCTGGCCTGCTCCCATTCCTTGCGCAGGGTGTCCGCCATCGCACCGAGCGATCCGGTCCAGGCCGCCATCCGCTCCTGGTCCCGCGATGCCAGTTCCGCCTGCAGGGCTGCTGCAGCCTTGGGGGCCTGCGCGGCGGCTTGCACCAGCCGGTCGATCTCGGCGATCGTCTTGCTGGCATGTGCCTGCGTCTGGGACGACATGTCGCGCGCGGTCTGACCCAGCGCTTCGCAGATCTCCTGCTGCCGGCTGGCGGTGTGCGCGCCGGCCAGCTCCCATTCCTGGCGCAGCGTGGCGGCCATTGCACCGAGGGATTCGGTCCAGGCTGCCAGCCGTTCCTGGTCCCGCGATGCCAGTTCCGCCTGCAGCGCTGCTGCAGCCTTGGGGGCTTCCGCGGCGGCGGCTACCAGCCGGTCGATCTCGGCGATCGTCTTGCTGGCATGCGCCTGCGTCTGGGACGACATGTCGCGCGCGGTCTGACCCAGCGCTTCGCAGATCTCCTGCTGCCGGCTGGCGCTGTGCGCGCCTGCCAGTTCCCATTCCTGGCGCAGCGTGGCGGCCATCGCACCGAGGGATTCGGTCCAGGCCGCCAGCCGTTCCTGGTCCCGCGACGCCAGTTCCGCCTGCAGCGCTGCTGCAGCCTTGGGGGCTTCCGCGGCGGCTTGCACCAGCCGGTCGATCTCGGCGATCGTCTTGCTGGCATGTGCCTGCGTCTGGGATGACATGTCGCGCGCGGTCTGACCCAGCGCTTCGCAGATCTCCTGCTGCCGGCTGGCGCTGTGCGCACCCGCCAGTTCCCATTCCTGGCGCAGCGTGGCGGCCATTGCACCGAGGGATTCGGTCCAGGCCGCCAGCCGCTCCTGGTCCCGCGATGCCAGTTCCGCCTGCAGGGCTGCTGCAGCCTTGGGGGCTTCCGCGGCGGCTTGCACCAGCCGGTCGATCTCGGCGATCGTGCTGCTGGCGTGCGCCTGCGCGTGGGACGACATGTCGCGCGCGGTCTGCGCCAGCGTCTCGCAGATCTCCTGCTGCCGGCTGGCGGTGTGCGCGCCGGCCTGCTCCCATTCCTGGCGCAGCGCTGCAGTCATCGCACCGAGCGTCCCGGCCCAGGCCGCCAGCCGTTGTTCATCCCGCGCCGCCAATTCCGCCTGCAGGTCCGCATGCGACTGGCCCACCGCGCGCACCAGCGATGCCGAGTGCTGTTCCAGGGTCGCCGCAGCTGCCGCCAAGGCGTGCTGGTTGTCGCCCGCCAGCTTCTCGCTGACGTGTTGGTGCCGCGATAGCGCGTCGTTCCACGCCGCCGACACGTTGCCCGCCACGATTTCCAGGCGGGCGGAGACGCCGTCCAGCAGGGTGGCAGAGCGTTGCTCGAACGTCGCGGCGAAGCCATCGAGCGAGCCGCGCAGGTCCTGGGCAAGCGCCTCGTTCGTACGCTGCTGGCCGGTCAGCGCCTTGTGCCAGATCTCCGCCACATCCTTCGTCGTGGCCTGGAACCCCGCCGACAGGCCGTCCAGCTGACGCTGCACGGCCTGCGAGACAGTCTCGTGCAGCGAGGCCGTCTCGCGCGCAAGACCCGCCATCGTGGCCGCCACGGCCGGCTGCAGTGCCGCGCCCGCGGCGCGGGCGCTTTCGGCGACGCCTTCCTTGACGGACTGCTCCATGGAGGAGGCCAGGCGGGTATAGACGGCCTCGACCTTGCCCTGGAAGGCGTCCTGGCTGGCCAGCTGCCGCTCGTTCATGGCCAGGCTCTGCTGCTCCATGGCCGTCATCATGGCCTGCAGCCGGTCGACCAGCGCGGGCATCACCTCGGCTTGCCGTTGCAGCAGCGTGAAGGACGCCTCGCGCTGATGGGTCTGTGAGTAGATGCGCAACGTCGTTGCGATCCTGGCGTCCAGCATCTGCGCCGCCTGGATCCGCTCGCGCCGGCACAATGTGGAAAGCAGCCCCAGCATCGCGGAAGTGGCCACGCCGGCGATCGAGGTGCCGAACGCAAAGCCCAGGCCCTTGACCGGCGCGGCCAGCGAAGCCCGGATCGCCTGCAGGTCCGTCGCGCTTTCCAGCGCCATCCCGGTGCCCCGCAGCGTCACCACCATGCCCAGGAACGTGCCCAGCATGCCCAGCAACACCAGCAGGCCCACCAGATACGGCGTCAGCGACGGCCCCGGCAGGCCCACGCGCTCACCCTCGATGCGCAGGCGTACCGCATTGCGCAGGCTGGGATGCAATGGATCCAGCCAGGCACCCAGGCTGGCCGGCGGCTCCGACAGGCCTGCCAAGGCGCGCATCAGGCTGGACGTGGCCTGCTGATAGCGTTGCAACTCGAACGCGCCCGCCAGATAGCAAACGCCAACCAGCATCGTGACGGCCAGCGCCAGCGTATTCGAGCCGGCATAACCCGCGCCGATCCAGCACACGGCGGCCAGACCCACCAGGAAAACAGCGAAATTAACAAGATTTCGGGACATGGCGTCCTAATTAGCTGGTGCGAAGAGCCGCTAGCAGGCCTTCCACCGGTTGTAAACGAACTTCCAATTCAGCAAGCAACACGCTCTGCATATCCTTGCGGAACACTTCCAGCCAGGCGCCGGGCGTCATCGCCGCGGGCGCATCCGAGGCCTCGGCGTCCGCCAGCGCCGCCCGCTCGGCCCGGCGCAAACGCTCGAAGTGACCTGCGAGCAACGTGGGCACCGTAGCCAGCAGACTCCGCTCGCGCACAATCAGCCCGCGCTCCATCACGGCATCCACCACCGCGAGCCGGCTCATCTCGGGCGTCCTGGCGGCCAGCATCCCGCGCAGGCGGGGGCGCAGGTTGCCGATGCTCGTCTCCATCGTCTGCTGCAGCGAGAGATACCGCTGGCGAAAAGTCGAGTAATCGGCATCCGTGTCCGCGGGGGCTGCCTCCGTCGGCGCCTGCGTGCGCCCGGCCCGCCTGGCTGGGGTGAACGCGGTATCGCTGGCAATGGCATCCGCCAGCGCGGTCCGCACACGGGCGCACTCGCGCTCCTCGGCGCTGCCGAATGTCCGCGCGCCGCTGGCAACCGCAGGCGGACTGCCGTTCAGGGCCGCGGACAGCGCGATGGCATCCGTCCAGCCAAGCCATTGGCTCAGCCGGTCCGAGAGCGATTGGCTGGATTCGGGAACATCGGCGTTCGTCAGGCGAGCCAGCAAGCGAACGAGGGCCGGGCCGCTGAAACCTGTATGCCGGGGGGCTTGCACCATACCACCAGAGTCAAAAAAGGGAGGAGTTTACACTCCGGCGGGGGGGATGGGGCAAGCAGGCTTGGGGAAGGCGGATTCCGGCCCGGGTGGCAGTACGGGCGCGTCGGACTGGTTCGGCCGCTGATCGGGCCAGGTCCGATCAGCGACGGTTCGACGTCAGAACACGCCAAGCGCAAGACCGGCCGCCAATCCGGCGCCGAGCTCGGCACAGCGCGCCAGATCCTCGGCGCCGATCTCCTTGCGTGCCAGAATGCGCTCGGGCGTCTGTGCATGGGTGCACACGATCAGGCCTGGCGCCACGCATTTGAGGCGCCAGCCGGTGGCGATGCGCTCGACCTGACGCAGTGCGTTCTGCCCGTCGCTGCCGGCACAGATCATGGCCGCATACGGGCGACCGTTCAAACGGTCAAGTGCCGCGTAGTAGCAGCGATCGAAGAAGTCCTTCATCAGCCCGGACATTGCGGCCAGGTTCTCCGGCGTCGCGAACAGATAACCATCGGCTGCCAGCACATCGTCCGGACCGGTCTCGGCCGCACGCTGCAACTTGACCGCGACGCCAGGCTGCGTGCGCGCCGCGCCGGCTGCCGCCTCGGCCATCTGCTGTGTCCCTCCGGTCATCGTGTGGTAGATGATCAGCAGCGTCTTCATCCGTTCTCGCTCGCCGTCCGCCAGTACGCTGCGAACTGTATCACGCCATCGTCACCAGGACGCGCCCCGGACACTCGCCCGCCGCGGCAAGCTGCGGGGCGGAAATCGCCACCGGCCATCTCAGTTGCCACCGGCGCCGGCCGCATCGTCGTTGTTCGCCAGCAGGCGCAGCGCGGCCCTGTCGCACAGCGTGACCCGCCCGTAGTCGAGACGCAGCATGCCTTGGCTCTCCCAGGTCTTCAGCTGCCGGTTCACGCTTTGCCGCGATACGCCGAGCATATGGCTCAGGTCTTCCTGCGAGAGCCGCAGTACGGCATCCTTCTCGTCAGGCGAAGACAAGGTGTGCGCATGGTCTGCCCATAGCAGGCGCCGTGCCAACCTTACCGGGAATGGCTGCAGGATCGTTTCGTCGATCCACCCGAGCGCCAGCCGATAGCGGCGGCAGACGAGCCGCGTGAACTCGATGAGAAAGCGCGGCTGTTCATCGACCAGTGCATGGAAGGTGGTGGCCGGTACCACCAGCAACTCGCTGTCGGCCACTGCCCTTGTGTCATAGATGCGGGGCGCGTCGACAAACAGCGAGACCTCGCCAAACCACTGGCCGGGCTCAAGCATGCTCAATACGGCCTCGCGTCCGTTCTGCGCGGTGGTGCTGACGCGAAGCTGCCCGCTATCCACGCAGAAGAGCGCATCGGGTTCCGAGCCATAGGTGAAGAGTACGTCGCCCTTCTGAAGGCGCCGTCGTGCCGCGTGGGCACGCAATACCGATTCCAGTTCGGGCGAAAACAGCCGGGGGCTTGCAGACTCCGCCGGAGCGGGGGGACATTTTCGCATCTCAGGATGAGCCGTTGGGTGAATCGCCAGCATACCGCCTGGACGCACCGGATGCAGCAGTGGGCCAGGCATATCGCCCAGGGTTTCTCCGGATGCCGAACTGCCAATCGGCGACAGTCTCGCGCCGGGGGACTCCCGATAATGGCCTCGGTCCGCCGCCACGCCGTGGCAACAGGGCGGGCCATTCCCCATACAAGGACAGGACCCGCACGATGACTGTAACGACCGACATTGCCCAGCGCCAAGAACGCCGCGAACGGCTGGTGCTGGATCATTTCGCCGATGAGACCAGGCAGGACTTCGACGCCGTCCTGGCTACCTTTGCGCATCCGCGCTACGAGCTGATCCCCGGCGGGGAAGTCCTTGACGGCAGGGATCCGGTCCATGCGTATTACCTGCAGACGCGCAGGGCGTTCCCGGATCAGCGGCACGAGATCATCAAGCTGCGCCATACCGAGGATGCCGTCATCGTGGAGTTCTGGCTGCTCGGGACCCATCGCGGCCCCCTCAATGGCCTGCCGCCGACCGGCAATGCGTTCCGGTGCCGGATGATTGCGCTATTCATCTTCGAAGGCGAAACGCTGGTGTGCGAGCGCGTCTATTTCGACTCGCTGACCATGATTCGCCAGCTGCTGGCCGGCGTGTCGCCCGAGGCGCTGCCCCGGGTTCTTTCCGGCTTGCTCGAAAAGGTGCCGGCGCAGACGCCGGCCGTCGCATGAGCAGGCTCCTGCAAGGACAACGAGCATGAATCGAGACTTTCCACCCGAGGGCCTTCTGCCCGTGGCAGACTTCGACGGCGCGCGGCGGCTGCCTGCGCCCCTGGATCGGCTGCGCGCACTGCGGCGCTGCGCCCGGCAGTTCCGCGAGCGCTTCCTCGATGCGCCGCCGGTTTCCTTTGCCGCCAGTTTCAACCTTCTTCGTGTTCCCTATCCGGCCTGGTATGCCTTCAGCGGTGTGTATTCGCAGCAATTGCTGAAGCCGCACTTGATTCACCTGCTGGCGCGCGTGGCCGTGATCCAGTTCAAGGGTTTCGATGGCAGGGCACGCACGCTGCTGTTCACGCCTGCCGACTTCGAGGCCGGGGCGCAAACGCCATACTTCAAACGGATGGCCGAACACACGCCGCGCATGCTCCGGGGTGCTATCGCGCCGGTGCATGCGACCGTGCTGCAAGCATTGGAGGCCTGCGGCATTGCTCCGGATGAGGTCGACTACATTTCATATGACCACCTCCATACCCAGGACGTCAGGCGCTGGCTTGGCAACGCAGCGACGCCGGGACTGTTTCCCAATGCGAAACTGGTAGTGCACCGCCAGGAACTGGCGAGTGTCAATGCCTTGCTGCCGATCCAGGCCGACTGGTATTGCCCCAACGGGCTGGACGGCGTGCCGGCGTCCCGGATCCTGGCCTTCGACGGCAGCGTCGAGCTTGGACATGGAGTGGCACTGGTCCATACGCCTGGGCATACGGAGGGCAACCATTCATTGGTTTACCGGACGCCGGACGGCATTCGCGTCAGCAGTGAAAACGGCGTGTCGGCCGACAGCTGGGCGCCCGAGCATTCGCGCCACAACGGTATCCGGCGCTTCGCTCGTGCCACGGGCGCGGAGGTCATATTGAACGGCAATACGCAAGAAGGCAGCAACGACCAGTACCTGTCGATGGTAGTGGAGAAGACGATCGCCGGCCCCTCGGCCGATCACGCGTTCTCCAATGTGGTGCCGTCCAGCGAATGCACGCCGCATTGGCTCTTTCCCGGGGCCCCGTCGAGCCATCTGTGGGGCGAGACCCGCTTCGGATTGCCAAGGCTGCGTTAGGCGCGGCCCCCAAATCGAACAACGAGAACGGAGACAACACGATGCCATCAGTGCGGCCGGCATTCGGATGCCTCCGGAGAGCGGCGCCGTCAATGCCGGATCGGCTTGCCCTTCAGAGCAACTGCTCGACAAGATGCAGGTGGACCTTCACTTATCATGGTTGGGTTTCGCCCCCGGACGTCGAGGGTGCGGTAGTTAAAGCCGCTGCTTCAGCAAGGGATCAGGAGAACATCAGTGATGATCCATCACCGCTGCATATTATTCGCGCTGGCGTTGTCGATGCCCGCTGCCAATGCTGGGGACGACCTGCAGAATCGCGGCCAGGATCCCTTCTTCCAGGTTTCCTCGGCCATTCCCAACTGCCCGGAGCCCGCCGGCCCCCGTGTGAGCGAAGCTGAGTGGCGGCGGGAGTCGCACCACCGCATCGAGCATGGCAATCACTGCTGGCTGGAGGGACGATGCCGCTTGCCGAATGCCTTCGCCTACGATCAGGAGATTGCCGACAGCACGCGTCGCCGTTTGCAATGGCTGTCGGCCAATATGCCCGGGTGGCGGCAGAGTACCTTGTGGGTGACGGTGTGGCAGCGCTGGATGCTGGTCCAGGGTTGCGTGGCGCCGGACTTCGCGGCGCAACCGTTCATGAACGCGCTACGGGATGTTCCCGACGTCGAGCGTGTCATCGATCAAACTACCGCGCATCCCGAACGCGGTGTGCCCTATGCGCTCTACAACAAGGGCGCGCTGGGAAAAAACGGTATGAAAGCGAACGGAGTCAACGATAAAGGCAAGAAGAAATGAGACGGCCAAAGAGTGGATATGGTTCGGGAAATCCGCCCATTTCCCGCAGTGGGAGGGGAAGGAAAAACTCCACGACTTGTTGAGCAGGAAAGCTCTGCCTGCAACACCGGGGAGGCGGTGCGAGGCGGCCTTGTGGCCGTCTGCCTCATCACGCCCACTTCTTCCCTAGTTCCTCCAGGCCAGCCTTTTGCAGATCCTCCGGGCTCATCACAACGCGGAACTTGCAGTTGGCCTGGAAATTGAGAAAGAAGGGCTCCACAAAAGCAGGAACGTCGGATGGATTTTCGACATTGACCAGGAAGACCCCGCCGCGCATTCCGTCTTGCTCGGTAAAGTATGCTGCCTCGGGCTGGATCGCTTCGAGAATACGCCCGATGAGCTCGCCCGCCTTCCCGTCTCTGATGAGCGCGTTGAACGGCTCATGGGGGAATTGGACTGTGAGTAGCATCTTCATGATTCAGATCCCCTTGCATCGTTGCTGCACCGTGGGCAGCTCTTTGCCACAGGCGTTCGTGCCGCACAACCTCGTCGCTCGCGGCGGTCGGGAAAACCGACGCCGTGGCTAGCAGGGGCGCCGATACTATCAAGATAGCACCGGCCGCTCAAAAAGCCAGCTGGCTGCCCATCCCTCCTGTGGATGAGGCTGGACCCGAAGGTGTCGCGAGACGGCCACACACCGTAAAGGCGAGAAATCCAGGCCAACGCGAGTCAACCGGAGACGCCATGACAAGGCTGTGACCGGGTGGCCGTGCGCGTATGCACCTGACAGTGCAGTCGCGTGGAGAATGCAAGAATATCCATCGGCGCCATCATGTGCCCGCGGTCTTCCGCTGGCGATTACCTGGCGTTTCTGAGCCGCGGACTCTATAACTGAACGAAAATCACGGATGTACTACGATCATGCCGGATGAGTATCGTGCAGCACTAGAAGAGGCATACACGCTGGCCTTGGATTTCCATCGCGCGCGCGCGAAGAGAAACCCTGAGGCGACGGCCAGCTTCGACGCGTTGTGGGCGGCCCTGAACGGCCCGACGCCGACGGACGGCATGGCGCCCGCCGAAGTCATCAAACAGTTGGCCGAGGGGGTAGACGCTGGCCTGATGGGGGCGGCGGGGCCGCGTTACTTTGCCAAGGTCACGGGGGGCTCGCATCCGGTTGGCGTTGCGGCCGACTGGTTGACAAGCATCTGGGGGCAGAATAGCGGGAGCTACCTTGGGTCTCCGGCAAACGCAGTCGTTGAGCAGATCGCAGCGATATGGCTGCTCGATTTACTGTCATTACCCCCGGATTGCTCGATCGGCTTTACAACTGGCGCGACGATGGCAAGCTTCGTTTGTCTTGCTGCCGCGAGAGGCGAGGTCTTGCGCAAGGCCGGTTGGAATGCCGATGCGGAGGGATTGTTCGGCGCGCCGCCCATCAGCGTATGCATTGGCAACGATGCGCATGCAGCGATCTTTGCCGCGTTGCGTTACCTAGGCCTCGGCCATGACCGCGTCGTCAGAATCCCGACGGATGATGCCGGGCGCATGCAGGTTGCAGCGCTGTCCACGACCTTGGCGTCTTGTGGCGGGCCCCTGATCGTCATCGGGCAAGCCGGCCAGATCAACACAGGTGCGTTCGACCCCTTCCGTGAGATGGCGGACGTCGTGCATCGCTACGGTGGATGGCTTCACATCGACGGCGCTTTTGGCTTGTGGGCGCGCTCGTGTCCGACGTTCGCCCATTTGACTGAAGGCATCGAGCAGGCGGACTCCTGGGCGACTGATGGGCACAAGTGGCTCCAGCTGCCCTACGATTGCGGTTATGCCATCGTCCGGGACGCGCACGCCCATCGGCGCGCGATGGCATACGAAGCGAGCTATCTGCCGGCAGCCGGCGGCGAATGCCGGGAGCCCTTTCACTACGTGCCGGAACTCTCAAGGCGCGCACGCGGCTTCGCCACGTGGGCGCTTATCCGCGCGCTAGGGCGCAGCGGTATCGCGGCGATGATCGAACAGCACTGTCTGCTGGCCCGGCGCATGGCGGAACGGCTCGCGTCGGAAGCCGGCGTGGAGATCCTCAATCCAGTGGAGCTGAACCAGTTTATCGTGCAGTTCGGCACAGGACTACCGCCGGCGCAACGAGATCAGTTAACGAGGGCGGTCATAAAATGCGTTCAGGCGGCAGGCGTCTGCTATGTAGGTGAGGCCGGTTGGCGCGAGCGCGTGGTGATGCGCTTCTCAGTGATTTCCTGGGCGACCACCGGGGCCGATATCGATCGGTCCGCCGAATCCATCATTGCGGCGTGGCGGGAAGTTGGCGCCGGCACGATGAACTCAGGGTGAGCGCATAACGGCCTTTGCCTTGGCACCCATCCGGATACATGCGCTCTTCAATGACGATCCGATCTGATCATGCCAGGCACACTGGTTGCGGGAGGAACAAAGGTGAACCGAATCCCGATCGCCATCGCGGTAGCGCTTGTCGCGGGCGCATGGCTCGCTCCGACAACCGTGGCGAGAGCGGCTCCATGTCTTATGGTGACGTTGACGGGCACGCAGGGCGGCCCGGGCGCTTTCAATGGCTTGGCTGGTCCTGGAACGCTGCTGAGCTACGGCGACGATAGCAACGGCTGTGGGGCGCTGAATCTACAGTTCGATGCAGGGCGTGGCACTACCATGCGTCTGTCCCAACTCGGCATGACGGTCGGGCAACTCGACGCAATCTTCTTCACGCATCTGCACTCGGATCATACCGACGGCTTCGCCGACATCATGCAGTTGCGCTGGCACTTCGAGTCCGCGCGGCCCAAGCTCGATGTGGTGTGCAGTGCCGATACGGTATCCGCGGAGGGTTTCACGATCAGCTGCAGGAAACTCACGCTGCATATTGCCGATGCCTTCATCCAGTCCGGCGAGATCGCGCAGCGTGTGTCCGAGGATAAGGCGCGTCCCGCAGGCGGGCCGGCCGAACTGATCAACACGATCACGTTCGAGCCGAAGGACGAGCCGGAGGTGGTCTGGTCGTCGGGTGATGTGAAGGTCAGCGCAATCCGTTCGACTCATATCGCGGGCCATGCATCCTATCGTGTGGACACGCCCGCCGGTAGCGTGGTGATAGGCGGCGACGCGGGCAACGACGCAATCGCCCCCCCGCGCGCCTCCTCGACGTCCAATGAGGTAGAGAGGTTGGCGAAGGGCGCGGATGTCATCGTTCATTCGACGATTCACCCCGCCATGGCGCCCGGGAAGGGTAGTGGAATGCCGCCACGGATCTTTTATCGCCAAAGCTCGGCACCTGATCTTGGCGCAATGGCGAAACGGGTCGGGGCAAAGTATCTGATGCTCACACACCTGATCCCGCCGCCCGGCGCGACGCACCAGGGCCCCTGGCGCGTTCCGGGTGGTCGTCTGACCGAAGCGGACTATCGCAAGGCCGTCCTGGAGAGCGGATTTACCGGAAATGTAGTCGTGGGGGCGGATCTTGCGAGCGTCCGTCTTCCGCCGAAGTAAAAAGGCACGCTCGCTGCCTGCGCGCGGGATTCCGTAAGCCGCCGGATCCATCTACGGAAAACCGGAGCGATTTCGGGACGGCGGCTGCGCTTGATGGGTCGGCCAGTCTGGCTCATTGCGACGGGTGCAGGCTGGAGAACCACAGGTAGCCATCAAAACGGTCCCCGTCAAAGAACAGGAAGAGGAAAATCCGTCGATCATCGCTATTCTCGCCACCGAGGTCGATCAGACCTTCCTCGTAGTAGTACGTCCACACAGTGCGCGGCGAGGACTGCCAGGGCATCATCGAACGCCCGCGTCCATCGGGTTTTCCGAGCACGGCAAGCACCCCCTGCTGCGTGGCATTGCCTATCTGGAGCGACTCGTTCAATACGGCAACATCCGGCTTCTTTCCTGCCCGCACTTGTATGGGGCCGCAGCCGGCCAACTGGCCGGACGCCAGCACCAGGAGTGACATGGCGAGACAGCCGCTGATCATGCGCGCGCCGATCCAATGCGCAGGTTGCACCAAGGCCTTCTCCACGCGTGTCCGTATTGATGGATCCAGGGCAGGTCTCATGGCCTTGTCTCCAGCAGTTGCCCGGAAGAGAACCACATATACCCTGCGTAGACATCCTTTTCCATAAATACGAGGAGCATCTTCAGCTTTACCTTTTTCCCCTCGGATTGCGTGTACTCGTAGAACCAGACCTGCTGCTCGGGGCGGTCGGGCGCGAACCTGGCCTGCCCGCGACCGCGCGGCTCCCCGAGCGCGGAGACAACATCGTTCGCGCTGGAAACGGCAATCTTGAGCGACGGCAAGCGATCGACCTGGGGCATGGCGCCAAAGTGCATGGTGGTGGCACACCCTGCCAGGAAGACAAGTCCAGGTACCGCTAGAAGGGAAGTCGCCAGCCGGCGTAAGACACCCATGACGGCCACTTCACCAATCGACCGCCGGCTTGAGTACATTTGAGGTCCAAAGATAACCGTCGAGGATATCCATCTTGAAGAAGACCAGCAGGATTTGCTGGCGCAACTTCATGTCGATCGTGCCCGCGCCCCATCTGGTGTCCGTGACTTCGATGTCGTCGTAGTACCAGATCTCGCGCGGGCCGTTGCCCATCGGCAGTTCGCCATTTCCCTCGGGGCGCGCTATCTCGCTGCGGCCAGTCCCGTTCGGCACACCCAGCAGGCGCTGAACATCATCTTTTTTCGATACGCCGCGGCGTAAATGCTGTTCTATCAAAGCGGTGTCGGGAAATACACCGGTCCCGACCGTCTGTGCATGCAAATGCGAAGCGAGTAGTGCGATGCTGATGAACCCGGCCGCCAGCGCCAGGCCGACTTTGGTATGGGTCATCGCTTGTCCCTCCGTAGCGTACTCACCTACTTGCCGGGGCTTTGCCAGAAGCAAGCTGACGGAGTTGTCTCACGACATCATCAAGCGCGGATGCCAGGATGATCTTGTCAGCGCCGATGGAATACAGTCCGCCCGCCGCCACCGTGGCTGCCCCGCGCACGATAGCCATTGTTTCTCCCGTGGTTGAATCCACGACCATCACGGCGACCTGGCCGGAAGTCGCGCCCCAGCCCGGAAGCAACCAGCGTTTGACGGCATTTCCCTCTGCGAAAGCGGAAACATCGCAGCTCAGCACGTAGCGCCCATCGGTCTTTATCTCGAACTCGGGGCTGCCTTTGAGCTTGGCAATCAGCGTATCCGTTGCTTCGTGACCCAGATCCCGACTGGCGTAGCCAGTACGGTCGATGCACGGCTGCACCCGCAGTTGCATGCGCCCGTCCGTGCTGAAAACAGGGTGCAGGTCAGCCAGCGACTCCTTTTCGGCAAAGCTGGAGGCGCAGCCCTCAAGGGCGAAAACCCCGGTCAAGACCAGCGCGGGCGCGGACGGTATTCGCATGGGCACGCCATATGCGGCATTGCAGTAAGCGTGGGAGAGGCCCTTTCACGCAGCGGGCCGTCAGGAAACGCTACCAATGCCATCGCAGCGAGTACCCTGAAAGCTAATTTAGCGCTCGCTGCTTTGATGTCAAGCCGCGAATGGAAGTGCAAGGCGTCCCGCTTGCGCACGAGCGGCGATCACCTCGCGTATTGATCCGGCCAACTCGAATTCGAATGCATGCTGCGTGCATCGGATAGCGTCTTATCTTTCGATTGCTCCCGCCGATACCGTAGTCTGCAAATCACCAAGGTGAGCGTTCGGCTACGAGCGGAGGCCGAACAAGCCGTGCCAGAACGAATCGAAGGCGCCGGGGTGGCGCCTGGGCCGCGTCACCTCGTCGGGGTCCGACGCCGCCGCCCCGGCGGGCGTCGCGGCAGCCTCGGCGTCGGGCGCGTCCGCGGCCATCGCACTTGCCCGCCGCGACTCCTGCAAGGCCCATGCGCTGTCCGCGATGCGTGCCGCCAGATCCGCCTCGCAGTCCCGGCCGAGCAGCACGCCGAAGATGACATCGCGATTGTGGCCGTCGTCGGCAAAGCGCATCGCGATAGCGACCATCTTCTCGTAGTGTTCCTGCGCGACGCGCCGGGCCTCGCGTTGCGCCTCGCGCTCCTGTTCTTGCTGCGCCTCGTGCTCGGCCTGCCAGCGCCGCATCTCCTGCTCGAATACCTCGTCGTAGATCTGGCGCTGCCCGGCATCGGAAAGAATGGCGTAGGCATCGCGGATTTCATGGAACGCCGCGTGCGCCTCCGCCTCGCGGCCAGGGTTGCGGTCAGGGTGCCACTTCATCGCGGCGCGGCGGTAGGCGCGCTTGATCTCGTCCAGGGTGGCGTCCGCTTGCACGCCGAGGGTCGCGTAGAGGGTGGTCATGGGCCAATGGGGCGGCTGCTTTGGGGAGCGCCCATCCTAGCACGGGGTGGCCCGCCGGCACGGGCATCGCCACGTTGACGTGGTGCTGTTATTGCGGTCGCTTCGGAAAACGGAAAATATTGCGCCAAGCCAGGCAGAGGTCCGTGGCTGGGCCTCCAGCGCAATGGTCAGCCGGATTGACGCCATCGGGCGTGCAATCTCCTGCCGACGACCTGGAGTCGGCTAGCGCTCCGGCAGTGGTCGTAGGGGCGGGAACTTCTCCTGGTACAACCTGTGATTCTTGCGGCACACCCGATCATCGGTTCTTAAATGCGAAAACGACAACCAAGAGCGCAACAAGCGCGGCAAGCCATTTCAAACTGGCGACCAGGGTGCCGAGCTTCTCCACCAGCACGCTGACGGCATCGGCCTCGGTCAGGTTTATCTGCTCTTGTAGCGCCAGGCCATGGTGCGCACTCTCGTTCTGTTCGAGCCCGCGCAAGCTGACTTTCGTGAGATCCAGCGAGAGATGAACAACGTATCCATCTGCGATTTCCGGCGACTCCATGGTGTTGCCGCTTTTACCCGGCCTGAGGTAAACACATGACTCCCCGGGAGAGTCAGCCACAACCTGCTCGGAAATGTAGGCGCCCCTCAGGCATAGCCCAACCTTGACAGCAGTAAGGCGTCCGTCGGCAACACCCTCGGACAACGCCTGCAAGCTGCTTGCTGGCACCAGGCACGACGCCCACCACTGGTCCGGTTCCTGCATCTCACGGTCCGAGCGGTTATAACCGAGCCTTGCGGTGCCAAGTGGGATGTCGGAGAGGGCAATGCCGAGTTCCTCTTGCCATTCGCGAAGGCCTTGCCCATCCGCTGTGTTGATTTCCCGGGCGGCAAAAGAAACCTGGACCGTACGCGTACTATTCTCGGATTCGCCAATAATGGACAGGCGACAGTCGTCGAAAGACGCGGTCCCGTGGATGTAGGTAGAAAGCGTTGACTGCGCGTCTCCCCCCGCAGGCTCTAGTTGTTGGACGACCTGGAGGTCCTGCAAGGTGAGCCACAGTGACTTTGCAGGGTGATACGCCTGCGTCTCGCCAGCAGCGCCAACGAGTTCGAGCGTGTGGCCACGGCGCTCCCTTATTTCGAATCCATCCCTCTGTTCACCATACGTCGCGTCCCCTCTCTCAGGAACGCGCCGATGGTGGTTCTCCCCAAGCGGCCCGGGATCAAAAGGCGTCAGGTAGGTCCTGGTCGCGCTATTCAGGCTATCCAGAATATCGTCACGCTGGCACACCTCGGCGATGCGCTTCCGGTCGCGTTCCATGGGCGCGGCACGGGTGCCCGGCAGCATCTGGCCAAGGACATCCGTCAAGCGATGTGCCTCGCGCGCCATGTTGTCGAACCTCGCCATCGGAATCCGCCTCGCGGCCGGATCGTGGTGAAACCGCCGCGACGGGTCGGCAGCCTCCACCAGCGGCGGCAATAGCCGGGTTAGCAGGTTTGCGAAGGGAGAAAGCAACGGCAGGAACAGGCCGGCGAGAACCAGATTGAACAGCGTGTGAAAATCGGCAACCACACGCGCATTGTCCGGTTCGATCGTGACCATGAAGCTACCAATCGGCCGAAGCGCTGCGAGTGCCACCACGACACCGACTGCCCGCGTGAGCAGATTGCCGACCGCCAATCGCTTCGATGCCAGATCGTTCGGCGCGGTCGCTTGCAGCACGGGATTGATCGCGGTGCCCAGGTTCGCACCCAAGGCCAGCGCAAAAGCCGTGTTGGGCGGAACCACGTTCTGCGCGCAAAGCGCCGTGACGAGCAGGACGATCGCGACGTTCGAATTTGCAGCCCAGGTCAAGCCGGCCGCCAGCAGAACATCGACCAGCGGCACAGTGGAGGCGGCGCCCAGCAGCATGCGGAGATTGGGGGCATCCTCGTAATCCGTCATCAACTCGAGCAACTGGTGCAAGGCGAGCAGCATCAAGCCCAGGCCTATGAGCATGCGACCCAGATCGTGCGCGCGCGCGTTCGATGCCTTGCGGAACATCAGCACGCCAACGAGGATCAAGGCCGGCGAGACGGTCTCGACCCCCTCATATGACAGCAGTTGCACGAGCAATGTTGCGCCGACGTTGGCGCCGAGCATGACGGCAAGGGCCGGGACAAGTCCGACGAGCCCTTCGGCAGCGAAGCCGGCAGTAATGAGTCCGGTCGCCGTGCTGCTCTGCAACACTGCCGTTACACCCATTCCGCCGAAGAAGGCGCCGAGCCGCCCGCGCAGCGCGCCTCCCAACAGTGATCGGAGGCCCGCACCGAATGCGCGCTGTATGCCGGTTTGAGCCATTTGGGTACCCAACAGCAGCAGCGCAACAAAGCCAGCGAGATCGATCAGCGTGTACGAAAATGTCATGATTCCGGACCCTCGACACCAAACAGTTGCCCGTGTGACTCTCACCGCCGGCCTGTCGCGTTATCGCGGCAAGACGTCGCCGCGCCCAGCCACCGGCCGCACAGATCGGACAGCGGGACAGCTGGACCTATCGGATTCCCTTGCGCATGCTGGCACTGTACCAGTGCGCAAGCAAGGTTCCCAGCGCCCCCCCAAAAGGTGGGGCGCTGCCCATTCCTTTTCGGCCCGAAGCCGCGACATACGTGCCACCCAAGGGGAGGCCAGGGAGAAGGAGTATCCTGGGAAGAGCGGATACCCTTGCCGAGACAACAGGGAGGACTGGCCGTGTGCAACAACTACGCCCCGATCCAACGCCAGCTGCTGCGCGACGTCTACGGCGTTTTGCCACCGCCGCCCGACTATCCGCCAGAGACCTGGCCGGACTATGCAGCACCGATCATCCGGGCAAATCGGAATGGCAAACGCCAGGCTTTGCTAGGCACCTTCGGCATGATCCCGAAATCCCGCATTCAGCCGGGCGCAAAGAATTTCGAGACAACCAATGCGCGATCAGAGACGATTCGCGAGAAGCGATCATTCGCTGGCGCGTGGGCGAACGGTCTGTTGTGTCTCGTGCCGGCTACCAGCTTTTACGAACCCAACTACGAGGGCGGCGCCAAGCCGGTCCGCTGGCGGATCTGGCTAAGGGACGAACCTGATTTCGCGATCGCGGGGCTATGGCGGGCCTGGCCGCGCGAGGCCGGTGCCGAGGTATTCAGCTTCACCATGCTGACGGTAAACTCAGACAAACACCCGTTGATGAATCGCTTCCATGCGCCAGGCAAGGAAAAACGGATGATTGTGATCGTGCCGAGGTCGGAATGGGATGACTGGCTGACATGCCGGGATCCGGATCTGGCGCGCAGCTTCATGCGGCCCTACCCAGCAGAACGGATGGCTGCAGAGCCGGCGCCGCAGATCATCAAAGAGAAGGCGTGACATTGCCTCGGTAGCGCGCACCACGCGCCACAATGGCCCCGCTCGTTCATGATCCATCGCATTCTCAAGCGCCACCCAGACCGCCGCATGGCGGCCCCGCGCTAAGCTCCGCGCCCTGGAGGACCCAATTGCAGCCAGCTTGGAAAGCGGGCATCGAATTCCTGCGGAGAAATATCGCTCAGATGCGAACATGCCTCGTTCGGCAGCGCAATGCTGAGTTCCTTGTGCCAGAGAACCAGTCCGGCGACCCGAACGACACGGACGCGCTCCTCCCTCGGAACGGGGTACGTGGAAACATGTCCGGGAACCGCCACCAATAAGACGCGCCGGCGCAACTCGTGCGTGAACCATCCCGAAGCGTCGCGTCGAACCAATACCATGGCCGCAACGTGCCGATGCAAGTAAAACACGCGCAAGGCCAGAAGAATTAGAAACAGCACCGATACCCGCAACATGATGTAGCTCCGCTGTGATGCAGCTACTCCCATTGAATTTAGGACCGCAGACCGCCAGTCAACCCGGCAAGTGTGATCGATCGGGTTCTTTTTGTATATCGGGCTTACTACTTGCAACATTCCTCCAGCTCACAGGCCTGGCGCGCAGGTCCGACTGCCCTATGGCAGCCGGTGTCGCGCGGCTGAGCACACATCCCCGGCCGGCCCGATATCGGGCATCTCGTAGCCGGGCACTTCCTGGATGGTTGGCATTTGGCTTCCTTACTGGATCTGCGCAATGCGCAGCAGGTTGGTTGTTCCGGCAACGGCAAAGGGCAGTCCGGCCGAGATCACGATGGATTCGCCGGCCTGTCCGAACCCTTCCTTGAGCGCGGTCCGGCAGGCTAGCTCGGTCATCTCCAGCACATCGATCACCTCATGGCACAGCACGGCATGCACGCCCCAGGCCAGCGCCAGCCGCCGCGCGGTGGCGATCCGCGGCGTCATGCCGAGGATCGGGACCTCGGGCCGCTCCCGCGCCATGCGCAGCGCCGAGTAGCCGGAGCTGGTGTAGGCGGCCGTTGCCGGCACCTTCAGCAGGCTTGCGACATGCCGCACCGCGTAGCCGATCGCGTCCGCGGCTTCCGCTCGCGGCGGGGTGTGCGAGGCCTGGATGGCGTCGTGATAGAGCGGGTCCGATTCCGTGCGGGTGATGATGCTGTCCATCATCCTGACCGCCTCCACGGGATAGCGCCCGGAGGCCGACTCGGCCGACAGCATCACGGCGTCGGCGCCGTCGTACACGGCGGTGGCCACGTCCGAGGCCTCGGCACGCGTCGGCACCGGCGAGGCGATCATCGATTCGAGCATCTGGGTGGCCACGATCACTGGTTTGCCTGCCTTGCGGCACGCGCGCACGATTTGCTTCTGCAGCGAGGGCACCAGTTCCGCCGGCATCTCCACGCCCAGGTCGCCACGCGCCACCATCACGGCATCGGCTGCGGCGACGATCGCTTCCAGGCTCTGTATGGCGGCGGGCTTCTCCAGCTTGGCCACGATGCCGGCGCGGCCCTTGACGATGTCCTTGATCTCCTGGATGTCTTCCGCCCGTTGCACGAACGACAGGGCGATCCAATCCACGCCAAGCGTCAGGCCGAAATCGAGGTCGCGCCTGTCCTTCTCGGTCATCGCGGACAAGGGCAGCACGACGCCCGGCACGTTGACGCCCTTGCGATCGGAAAGCGTGCCGCCGTTCATCACCGTGGTCTCCGCGAAGTCGGCTCCGCACTGGTCGACACGCAGCCGCACCTTGCCGTCGTCGAGCAGCAGTTCGGTGCCTTCGTGCAGCGCGGCGAAGATCTCCGGATGCGGCAGGCTGACCCGGCTTGTGGACCCGGGCATGTCACGGTCCAGGTCCAGGCGGAACTTCGCTTGCGCCTCCAGTTGGATCGGACCGTCGGCAAAGGTGCCGATCCGCAGCTTGGGCCCTTGCAGGTCCAGCAGCACGCCGATGGGGCGGCCGCGCTCGCGCTCGACCGAACGGATGGTATCGAGCCGTTGCCTGTGGTCCTCGTGGCTGCCGTGGCTGAAGTTGAGCCGGAAGACGTCGGCGCCGGCTTCAAACAGCGCGTCGATGACCTCGGGAGCCGTGCTTGCCGGTCCCAGCGTTGCCACGATCTTGGCGTTGCGAAGGCGTCTCATGTTGTTACTCCCAAATCACCGCGCAATCAGGATGGCGCGGAAGTCGTTGACGTTGGTCAGGGTCGGGCCGGTCACGACGGCGTCGCCGAGCGCCTCGAAGAAGCCATGGCCGTCGTTGTCGGAAAGAGCATCGTGCGGCCGGATGCCGAGCTGCCAGGCGCGAGCCAGCGTGTCCGGCCCGGTGATGGCGCCGGCGATTTCCTCCAGTCCGTCCACGCCATCGGTATCGCCGGCGATGGCATGGATGCCGGCTTCGCCGCGCAGCGTAAGGGCCAGCGACAGCAGGTATTCCACGTTCCGGCCACCGCGTCCTTTGCCGCGGACGGTGACGGTGGTTTCTCCACCGGACAGCAGCACGCAGGGCGCGGTGAAGGGCTGGCCATGCCTGGCCACCTCCAGGGCGATGCCCCCCATCACCTTGCCCACGTCGCGCGCTTCGCCCTCGATGGCATCGCCGAGAATATGGACGGGGAGGCCGGCGTCCCGCGCCACCCGCGAGGCCGCTTCGAGTGCCATGCGCGGGGTGGCGATCAGCGTGCTGCGGATCTCAGGCAGCCGCGGGTCGCCCGGCTTGACGGTTTCCGCCGCACCGGACGCCAGCACGGTCAGCGCGTGCGGGGGCACGTCGATGCCGTAGCGCCGGATGATGGCGATGGCGTCGGCGCAGGTCGTCGGGTCCGGCACCGTCGGGCCGGATGCGATGTCGATGGGATCGTCGCCCGGCACATCGGACAGCAGCAGATTGCAGACCCGCGCCGGGTGGCAGGCCGCCGCAAGCCGGCCGCCCTTGATGGCGGAGAGGTGGCGGCGCACGCAGTTCATCTCGGTGATGGTGGCCCCCGATCTCAGCAGGGCGTGGTTGATGGCCTGCTTGTCTTCCAGCGAGATGCCGGGCAGCGGCAGCGGCAACAGTGAGGAGCCGCCACCGGAGATCAGGCAGATCACCAGGTCGTCTTCGGTGAGGTTCGACACCAGCTCGAGCATGCGATGCGCGGCGTGGAAGCCCGCTTCGTCCGGCACCGGGTGTGCCGCCTCCACGATGTCGATGCGTGAGCAGTCGGCGGCATAGCCATAGCGCGTCACCACGAGCCCCTCCAACGGTCCCGGCCACGCCGCCTCGAAGGCGCTGGCCATGGCGGCGGAGGCCTTGCCGGCGCCGATGACGATGGTCCGGCCCTTGGGCGGCGGCGGCAAATGCCGGGCCAGCGTCCGGCCGGGCTGGGCGGCGTCGATCGCTGCGCGAAACATGTCGCGCAGCAGGGCGCGAGCCTGGTCAGCTTGCATGGTCATGATTGGCTGGACTCAGTGAGGGAGGGAGGCCTGCGCATCCGTCACGCGTGCCAGGCGGGCCCCGGCCGTTTCCACGCCGGCCTTGTCGCCGACGGCTTCGGTGTCGCCGGCGAGCTTGCCGTCGAGGGCATCCTGGAGCTGCCGCTGGTCCACGGCGCCCACCCACCTGGCAATGGCAAGCGTGCCGACGGCATTGCCGATGGTGTTGGTGATGGCCCGGGCCTCCGACATGAAACGGTCCACGCCGAGCAGCAGCACCATGCCGGCAACGGGAATCTTGCCGAGCGACGCGAGCGTGGCCGCCAGCGTGATGAAGCCCGATCCCGTCACGCCCGCGGAGCCCTTGGACGTCAGCAGCAATACGCCTAGCACCACCATCTGGTCGGTCAGCGTCAGCGGCGTGTTGGTGGCCTGGGCGATGAAGATGGCCGCCATCGTGTAGTAGATGCACTGGCCGTCCGGGTTGAACGTCAGGCCGGACGGCACGACCAGGCCGACGACGGGCTTGGACACGCCGGCATTCTCGAGCTTGCGCATCAGTTGCGGCACCACGGACTCCGACGAGCTGGTGCCCAGCACCGTGAACAATTCATCCTTGATGTACCGGAGGAACTTCCACAGGCTGAAGCCGGCGATGCGCGCCACGCCGCCCAGCACCAGCACCACGAAGAGGGCGCAGGTGATGTACATCGTGCCCATCAGCTTGCCCAGCGAGACCACCGAGCCCAGGCCATACTTGCCCACCGTGAATGCCATCGCACCGAATGCCGCAAGCGGGGCAAGGCGCATGATCATGCCGACCACAGAGAAGATGCCGTGCGTGAACGAGTCCAGGAATTCGACCACCGGTTTGGCGCGCGGGCCGATGTGGGACAACGCGATGCCGAACAGGGTGGCAAACACCAGGATCTGCAGGATGTCGTTCTTGGCGAGCGCGTCGATGATGCTGGTCGGCACCATGTTCATCAGGAACTCGATGAAGGTGTGGGGCTTCTCCGCGGCATGCGTGTAGTTCGCGATCGCCTTGGTGTCGAGGTGGGCGGCGTCGATGTTCATGCCACGGCCAGGCTGGACCAGATTGACGACGATGAGGCCCAGGGCCAGCGCGAAGGTGGAGAGCAGCTCGAAGTAAAGCAGGGCCCGCACGCCCACGCGCCCCAGCTCCTTCATGCTTTCCATCCGGGCAATGCCGAGCACCACCGTGGCAAAGATGATCGGAGCGAACACCATCTTGATCAGCTTGATGAAGACATCGCCCAACGGCTTGAAATCACTGCCGATGTCCGGAGCCAGGACGCCCAGGGCGACGCCCGCCGTTACGCCAATCAACACCTGGACGTACAGCTTTCCCAGAATTTTTCGAATCATTGCTGTCTCCTGCTCGGTCGATGGGATGCGCCTGCTGACCAGCTCTGAAGGCTGTACTTTTCGTCCGCAGGGCAGGGCGGGCCGCGACCGGGCCCGCCAGATGCCGCCCGGGCGATGCCGGACGGTATGGACTGCGCCAGGCGCCGGTCAGGCGGCCTCGGCTTGCCGGCCGGCGGCCAGGTAGTCGCAGACTGCCTTGGTCACTTCCGCCGTGGTGGCCGTGCCGCCAAGGTCGCGGGTATGCAGCGCGGGGTTGGCGGTGACAGCTTCGATGGCGCTCATCACCCGTTGTGCGGCTTGCTGTTCGCCCAGATGCTCCAGCAGCATGACCACCGACCAGAAAGTGCCAACGGGATTGGCCAGGCCGCGGCCCATGATGTCGAAGGCGGAGCCGTGGATCGGCTCGAACATTGACGGGTAGCGGCGTTCCGGATCGATGTTGCCGGTCGGCGCGATACCCAGGCTGCCCGCCAGCGCCGCCGCCAGGTCGCTCAGGATGTCCGCGTGCAGGTTGGTGGCGACGATGGTGTCCAGTGTTTTCGGGCGGTTCACCATGCGCGCCGTGGCGGCGTCCACCAGTTCCTTGTCCCAGGTCACGTCCGGGAAGTCCTTGGAGACCTGCAAGGCCACTTCATCCCACATCACCATCGCGTGGCGCTGCGCGTTGGACTTGGTGATGACGGTCAGCAGCTTGCGCGGCCGCGACTGGGCGAGCTTGAACGCGAAGCGAAGGATCCGCTCCACGCCCACGCGGGTCATCATCGAGACGTCGGTCGCGGCCTCGATGGGGTGCCCCTGGTGCACCCTGCCGCCCACGCCGGAGTATTCCCCTTCGGAGTTCTCGCGCACAATGATCCAGTTCAGGTCTTCGGCCGCGCAGCGCTTGAGCGGGCCGTCGATGCCGGGGAGTATGCGGGTGGGGCGCACGTTGGCGTATTGATCGAAGCCCTGGCAGATCTTCAGGCGCAGCCCCCACAGGGTAATGTGGTCCGGGATCTGGTTGTCGCCGGCCGAGCCGAACAGGATCGCATCCTTGCCGCGGAGTGCGTCGAGGCCGTCTTCAGGCATCATCATGCCGTGCTGGCGGTAGTAGTCACCACCCCATCCGAAGTTCTCGAACTCGAAGCGCAAGCCGGCGCCAGCGGTGGTCAATGCCTCCATGACTTCGCGTCCGGCCGGGACCACCTCCTTGCCAATGCCGTCGCCCGGAATCGTCGCGATCTTGTACGTCTTCATCTTTTGTCTCCTGGTCTGGATCACCGTTGAATTGCGTGAGGTGGATTCTTGCCCATGGACAGGGTTTCGGATCGTCGCTAAAGTTAAACCATTCTTAACTTGAAATTAAAGATGTCATGGGTGCGAGCAATGGCATACAGCCCGCCGAGCTGGGCTTCTTCGCCTCGGTGGCGACGGCGGGCAGCCTGAGCGCCGCCGCCCGGGACCTGGGCATCACGACGGCGGCGGTGAGCAAGCGGCTTGCCCAGATGGAGTCGCGGCTCGGCATGCCGCTGCTGATCCGCACCACGCGGCGCATGGGGCTCACGCCGGAGGGAGAGGTCTTCCTGGAGCACGCCCGGAGGATCCTTGGCGAGATCGACGACCTCGACCAGCTATTGACCAGGGCCAAGGGGCGGCCGAGCGGTCTGCTCCGGGTCAATGCCACGCTCGGCTTTGGCCGCATGCATGTGGCGCCGGTCATCTCCGAGTACAGCAGGGCATACCCGGACGTCGACGTGCAATTGCAGTTGTCGGCGGATCCGCCACCGCTGACGGAAGATGCATTCGATGTTTGCGTCAGGTTTGGCGAGCCTCCCGATGCGCGCATCGTGGCCAAGCTGCTGGCGCCCAATCGGCGTCTGCTCTGCGCCTCGCCGAAGTACTTGCGCGATCACGGCGTCCCGCAGACGCCGATGGATCTGGCGCGCCACAACTGCATCGGCATCCGTCAGGGCAGCGATGCCTATGGCGTGTGGCGGCTGACCTCGGGCAAGGGCGCCAGGCAGCGCACTGAGTCTGTCCGTGTGCGCGGCAACCTCACCACCAACGACGGCGAGATTGCCGTGAACTGGGCATTGGAGGGCCACGGCATCGTGATGCGTGCCGAGTGGGACATCGAGCGCTACTTGCGCAGCGGCCGGCTCGTACAGGTTCTGCCGCAGTATTCGACGCCGGAGGCGAGCATCTATGCGGTGTACCAGCAACGACATCAACTCTCCTCGCGAATCCGGCTTTTTGTGGAGTTCCTGGCGTCGAGGTTCAGTGAGTTTGGCAGATAGGAGGGGAGGACCTCGATTGCCACGCCATCCCTTTCGCACCGCTGCGCGCGGACCGGCCGGGGATGGCTTCGATCAATTGCCGGTTTTCGACGTAGATGCCCGTCTCGGGCCGAGAAGGACCTGTCATGGAAACGGCGGAATCCGACCCACAGGAGATGGCCGGCGTTGCCGCGCATGCCATCGGTTCGGCCCGGCAGCGCACGGTGTCAGGCCAGCGCGATCTTTCCCGTCTGCAGATCGTAGACCGCACCGACGATGTCGATCTTCCCGGCGGCATAGCGCTCCTGGACTACCGGTGGTGAGTTCTTCAGCCTGCTCACCTGCCGCCGCACGTTCTCGATGATCGCGTTATCGAGCAAGTCGCCGGATTTCGCCTTCTGCGCGGCAATCACCGCGGGCTTTATCTCCGCGATGAGCTCGGGCAAACGGCCCGGCAGGACGGCCTTGGCCTTCAGTACCTTGATCGCGGCATCGACTGCGCCGCATCCCGTGTGGCCGAGCACCAGGACCAGCGGGGTCCCCAGGAACTGGATGCCATATTCGAGCGAGGCCAGCAGGTCGGGATTCAGGATGTTGCCCGCGACGCGCACGACGAACAGATCGCCGGGCCCCTGGTCAAAAGCCAGTTCCGGCGCGACGCGAGAATCGGCGCAGCTCAAGATCCCGGCGATTGGGTACTGCGCCTGCGCGCGGGCGGCCCGCCCCGCCGAGAAGTCGCGTTCGTTGGGCATGTTGGCGGCATAGCGCGCGTTGCCGTCGATCAGCCGCTTCAACGCATCCGCGGGCGCGATCACGTTCGGCGCAGGCGGATCGGCCGCCATGGCTGCGCCGATGCTCCATGGTGCCAGCGCCGCGACTGCGCCGGTTCTCAGAAAATCGCGGCGCGATACTTGAGCCGCATGCCGCGCGTCACCGCACAGATCGCACATCCGATTGCCTCCGTCGTCGCCTGGTTCATCGGAAAGCCGAAACCGAAACACACGCTTGCCGCGGATGCTTCCCGAAGCGCGCCGGCATCTCCAGTCACGCCGTAGCCGCAGTCGTTCTTCTTTGTAGGACAACCTTTGCTATCCGTCCAGTCCGTTTTCCCGGCTCGCGCACCGGAAGGTGCCCTGCACGATAGGTTGGAACCAGGTATCGAGCCTTCCCGGAGCCAACCGGCGCGTTCGGCCGAATTGGCGCAATCATGGCTCCGCCGGCAACAAGGCCGAGCAGGCCAGCAGCCTGGCAGCAATGGCCGGGAACAAAGGCCTGCTCTCGATTCTTTCGCTCAAACACGCCATCTTGAGTTCTTCAAGCTCGCCCGTATCGGACGACGTTCCCACCTCGCACCGCTCAATCAGTTCCTCAAGCAAATGACCGAACGCCCGAACCTCCAGCCGCTGCAATGCAAGCCCGAGTTCCCTGTCATTGACATCGTAGAGAGACGCCGCGCCGAAATCCCCCAGCAAGGCGCGCCCCTGGCTGCAATGGAGGATATTGTGCGCATACAGATCGCCATGCATGATGCCTCGCTGATGCAGATGGCAGGCCGCCGAAGCGATTCCATGCGCAATCCGCACCGCCGAAGCCAGATCGAAGCGGGCGTCGGCCCCGTAGATATCGCGTGTGCAGGACGCCAGGCTCGGCGGTGCCGCAAGGTTGGTGAACTCCGGATCGATCAGCGCCATGACGAGACCATGCTCGTCCATCGGATGGCCTTGCACTTTTCCCCTGACCTGGATCAGATTCGGGTGCTGTCCGGCGTGCATGCAGGCGGCCATCTCGCAGTCCGGCAAACCGTCACTCGTCACGGCACCCTTGAACAGCTTGACTGCAACAGGCGTTGACCCATCACCATCGCGCGGAATTTGCCGCGCGCGATAGATGATGCCCGACGCACCCTCGCCCAGCTTCTGCTCGAGCGCCAGCGCCTCCCAGTGGATATCATCGACCGGCGTACCGGCTGACGCTGTCGCTTCCAGCGCCGCGCTGAGGGGATTGCCCGCATACGCCAGCCACGCCAGCCGCGGCAAGCGCACCAGCCACCCGGGCAACCCGCTTAGCCGATTGGCGGAAAGACGCACCAGTTCGAGTCGAGCGCACGCGGCCATTTCCGCGGGCAACGTGCGCAACCGGTTGCCGGCAAGCATCAGCTTCTGTAGCCGCGAACAGTTTCCGATTTCCGCTGGCAGCGCTTCAATCTCGTTGTCCGTCAGGATCAACCAGCGAAGCTGCTGCGGAAGCGATCTGCCGGAAACCTTGCGTATGCGATTTGCCTTGAAACCAATCATGCTCAACTGCGGGCACGCCCCCAGTACTTCGGGCAGTTCAGTGAACCGGTTGTTGGAGGCGAAGAGGATCCGCAATCTGGTCAGCCGCGGCAGATCATCCGGCAGCATCGAAAGCGCATTGCCGGACAGGTCAAGGATTTCCAGTGTCTCGGCCAGATCGAAGATCTCGCGCGGAAATTCGGTCAACCCGCAAGCGAGCTTGATCTGCCGGGCACCCGCGAGTTGTCCGGCCTGCAGTTGTTCAAGTGATGTTGTCACAGTGGAAAGTGATATCCGGTAGCCGGTGATTGTTGGGCCAATCGCGTCTATTCTACTGGGATCGCTTTCCGGCAACCAACGGCCTGGCGCCTTCGGGTACGGTTCCGGGTACGTATCCGGTTGATCGGCACGTGCCCAAGCCGCTTGTTGACAAGGGATTCCGGCTTGAAATCCTGTGCTCAACGAGGAGTGCGGCGGACTCCTGGCGAATACCGGCCATCCCCCGATTTGAGCGGTGTCGACGCTTTCCAGGTCGACACCGCCGCCCTCTGTCCGCCAGTCATTCGACCACGATCTTCCTGTCGGTAGCGATGCGCTTCCACTGCGCCAGATCCTGTTGCATGCGCACGCCGAATTGCGCCGGACTCATTGCCTTGGGAATGGAGCCATCCCGCTCCAGCACGACACGGACATCCTGCGACGCAGCAATCTCGTTGATCTCGCGATTCAGCCGCTGGACCAACGGCGCGGGCGTACCCGCCGGGGCAAGCAGGCCAACCCAGATTTCAAGCGCATAGCCGGGCACCGACGTTGCCAGCGGCGGCAATTCGGGAAACGCCGGGTTGGCGTGCCCCGAGGTCACGGCCAGCGCTTTTACCTTGCCCGACTGCAACTGGGTGACGAGCGAGCTGTAGTTGGACATCATCACGTCGATTTGCCCTGCCGCCAGATCCATCAGCGCATTGGAGGCGCCTTTGTACGGCACGTGCATCATCTGGATTTTCGAGGTGTCGCAAAGCAGCTCCGTCGCCAGTTGCGCCAGGGAGCCAATCCCCGCCGAGCCGTAGGTCAGCGCGCCCGGTTTCCCACGCGCCGCCGCAATCAGGTCGGCCGTCGACCTGATCCGCGTCGACGCCGAGACCGCCAGCAACAACGGCCCCTCGGCGACCATGGATACCGGCGCGAACGCGGCAAGCGGATCGTAGGGCGAGTGGGGCTGCGTGGCGGCGGCGGTCAGGAAGGTCGAGGACGTCAACAGCAGGACCGATCCATCGCGAGGCGCCTTGGCAACCCAGTCAGCGCCGACGACGCCCGCGGCCCCGGGCCGGTTCTCCACGATGACCGTCGTTCCCAGGCGCTTTGCAAGCGCCGGCGCAATCGCACGCGCGATCACGTCGTTGCTCGCGCCCGGCGAGAACGGCACGACGATTTTCATCAAGGGCGGCAGCCTGGGCTCGGCGTGGACCGCCACGGAGGTTACTGCAGACATCGCGGCAAACAGCAGCGCGATACGGGCTAACATTTTTCGCATTCAGTGCACCTGTCTCGTTGGTGGAGCGGTATGGCTGTGCCGGGCTGGACGCAGGGCGCCTGCCGCCCCGGGATCCCATGGAATGAAGCCGCCGATGCGCTTGCCTAGGCCGGAATATCCAGATTCAGCAAGGGCGCGTACTGCTGGGCGCCAAAGATATCGCCATCGCCGGCGCTGCCGCTGGGCCGGGTGCGATAGATGGTGAACTTGATTGCGTAGGCCGGATCGTATTCGACGAAATCCGAGATCCGCTCGACGGGGATCCGGTAGAGCGCGGCCATGCTTTCGCGGTTTAGTACGCGGGAGCGCTTGACGCGTTCGTATTCGGCGGCCTCCCGAAAGATGATGTCGAACGTGATCTTGTTGACCCCCGCGTTCTTGCTGCGGATCGTCTTGGCGAGTTGATGCAGTTTTTGCGTTGTCATGTGCTGCTCCTGTCTCAAATGCCCACTTCGATCAGATGCGTGGGGAACAAAGCCATGGGATCCTCTACCTCCACCGTGTGGTTCAGCGTCCAGCGGTAGGCCGCGCTGGCATGCAGGACTTCATCGAGAGGGAACGACACCGATCCGGCCGTGCCCTTCACATCGGGCAGGCGCGCATAGAACATCTGGCGCAAGCCGATCATCGTCACCTCCTCTGCCATCTCACGGGTGGGCGCAACGCCCTGGACCAGCAAACAGAGCTCGTGTCCGGGCTGGTCGCGTAGCGGTTCCAGCTCGCCCATCACGCCGTCGCGGCCGTACACGCTGTAGTGCAGTTCATAGCCGCTGTCGCCGAAGCGCGCGCGCACCTGCTCGCGTGCCCACGCAATCACCCGGTCCACGTTGGCAATGGTGTAGGGGTCCCGGATACCGCACAGGCCAACGTAGCGCTCACCCACTTTCCCGGCCCCTTCCAGCTTGACCCGGACCGCATCCGCTCCGATGAAGCGCGAACCGGTAATACGTGTGGTGCGTTCGCCGACCTGCTCATAGCGGCAATGCGTCATGTCCAGCTTGCCCCCGGCGACGAACTCCTCGTACGGATTGGAGCGCTCGTACATCGCGTGGCCGGATACCGAGGCGACAGTGCAACGCTGCTCCGGATGCATCGCCGTGACCTGGACGTCCTCATGCGATATCTCGCCCATCACGGTTTCCTTGCCGCCATAAGGCTCCGCACAGAACGACGCGCATTCGAGCACCTTGCCCAGGTAATACGAATGGTCGGCGGAAAAGCCGTGATGCAACGCCGGGGCGGCAAAGAGGGCGGCATCCGAACTGCGCCCGCCGATGATCACGTCAGCGCCCTGGCGCAGCAGTGCCATATAAGGATGCACGCCGGCCATGGCGACGATACGGTCGGTCGCGTCGAGCTCGCTCTCCGTCAGGTCGGCAAAGCCATCCAGCCCGCGCACCTCACCGCCGCGCCGCATCGTCTCGCGGAGGAAGGCCTTGTCCACTTCGGAATAGAAGTAGCCGAGCCGGAACTTCTTCAGCTCATGCCGGCGGGCCAGTTCGCTGACGATGCGTACGTACAGGTCTACGCGGCTATTCGAACCGGTGTCGCCGGCCGAGCCGATGATCATCGGCACACCGAGACGGCGCGACGCCAGCAGCATTTGCTCAAGATCGTGGCGTTGCCACGCTTCGGGGCTCGTCGAGGTGTCCGACCCGAGCGGCACCGGGCCGACGTCATCGCTGCCCGAATCGGCGGCGATGTAGTCGGGGCCCGCCTCCACCCCCATTCGAAAGCTCTCGGTGCGCAAAGGCGCAAAGCCGAGATGGCCATTGGGGCAAATGATCTTCAGCGACTGCATGCAATGTTCTCCAGATGGTGTCTTCCCCGAGCGGGGCCTGACGAATCATTCTTCGCAGGTTTCATGCCATCACGCAGATCATTGCAAAACCTTTATTTTTCAATGACTTGGATAGTGCGGCCTCGCGTTATGCGTGTTTTGCGCGCAAATTTTTGACGCCGATTGCGTGAATTTCACTCGCTCTCCTCATTGTTTCCCCCTGGCGAGGCCAGCAAGCCCAGCTTCGCCATCTGGTGCCGTAGTGCGTGCCGGCTCAACCCGAGTCTCTCGGCCGTCGAACCGAGGTTCTGCCGGCACGAGACCAGTGTCTGCGCGATCAGCGCGCGCTGGAAATGCGCCGTGGCATCGTGATAATCCTGCGCAGGCCCGGATGCCGGGGGCGGGTACAGTGCTCCGTTCATGGTGGCCGGCAGCGATGCCGGGTCGTCCGGCTCGGCCGAGTGGGGCATCACGTCCCGCAGGATGCGGGCCGGCAAATGGTCCGGCCGGATGCAATCGCCTTCTTCCAGCAGGCAGATGCGTTCGAGCAGGTTTTCGAGTTCACGCACGTTGCCCGGCCACCGGTACGCACGGAAGATGCGTTCCACCTCAGGATCCAGCCGCTGGATCCGGCTGCCGTACTGCGCGTTATATTTCGTCAGCGCGTTGCTTGCGAGCAGGAAAATGTCGTCGCCGCGCTCGCGCAGCGGCGGGATATTGATGGCGATCACCTGCAGGCGGTAGTACAGGTCCTCGCGAAACTTGCCGGCCTTGACCTCGCTCAGCAGGATCTTGTTGGTCGCGGCGATAAAGCGGACATCGACGCTGATAGGACGCACCGCGCCGACCCGCCGGAAACGCCGCGTGTCCAGCAGCGTCAGGATCTTGGATTGCATTACCGGATCCAGCTCGCGGACTTCATCCAGGAACACCGTGCCGCCGTTCGCCGCCTCGATCAGCCCCTCCTTCTTGCTGACCGCTCCGGTGAACGAACCACGCTCGTGGCCAAACAGTTCGGATTCGAGCAACTGGCCGGGTATCGCAGCGCAGTTGATATCGATGAACTCCCGCGCGGCCCGATTGGACTGGGCATGCAGCATGCGAGCCACAAGGCTCTTGCCGGTCCCGGTCTCGCCATAGATCAGGATGGTGCTTGCCTGGCTGCGGCCCACGCGGGCGATCAGTTCACGCAGGGCGGCGATAGCCGGGTGTTCCCCTATGAGCTGCAGGCGAGAAGGTTCGTTCGTCATCGAGTATGGGAGCCGCCACCGGAAGCGGGGAGGGCTCCAGCGACCGCAACGTTGAAGTCAGTCATCTGCGCAAAGATAACCTATTCCGGCGTGTGGCTCGGCGGACCGGCAGCAGGGCGGGCCTCCCGAGACTGACGCATGGGCATTGTGGCACCCGGCAGGCGGCTGGTGCGGTATCAGTGATCGAGGATCTGGCTCAGGAACAGCTTCGTTCGGTCATGCTGCGGGTGCATGAAGAACGCTTCGGGTTCGTTTTCCTCGATGATCTCGCCGCCATCCATGAATATCACGCGATTGGCGACCGTCTTCGCAAAGCCCATCTCGTGCGTCACGCAGAGCATGGTCATCCCGCTCCTGGCGAGCCCCACCATGACATCGAGCACCTCTTTGATCATCTCCGGGTCGAGCGCCGAGGTGGGCTCGTCGAACAACATCACCTTGGGGCGCATGCAAAGGCTGCGCGCGATCGCCACGCGCTGCTGCTGGCCGCCGGAGAGCTGCCCAGGGTATTTTTTCGCCTGCTCCGGGATGCGCACACGCTCAAGGTATTCCATCGCGGCCTGCTCCGCAGCCTTGCGCGGCGTCTTGCGAACCCACATCGGCGCCAGCACGCAGTTCTCCAGGACCGTGAGATGTGGAAAGAGATTGAAATGCTGGAACACCATACCCACTTCGCAGCGGACTTTCTCGATGTTCTTCACGTCGCTGGTGAGTTCCACGCCGTCGACTACGATCCTGCCGCGCTGGTGTTCCTCCAGACGGTTGATGCAGCGGATCATGGTGGACTTGCCCGAGCCCGAGGGCCCGCAGATGACGATACGCTCGCCTTTGGCGACGCTCAGGTCGATGTCCTTGAGCACATGGAACTTGCCGTACCACTTGTGCACGCCGTGCAGTTCGACCATGGCCGGGCCGGCGCTCGCAGCGTTCGCCGCCGGGCCGGCGGCTGGTACGGCATTCATGTGCGTCTCCTCATCGGACTTCAGCGCTTGTGGCCCGTTTGCAGCGTCTTCTCAAGCCACTGGCTGTAGCGCGACATGCTGAAACAGAAGACCCAGTAGATGCATCCCGCAAACAGGTATCCCTCGGTCGAAAACCCCAGCCAGTTGGCGTCGGCATTGGCGGCCTGGATACTGCCGAGCAGGTCGAACAGGCCGATGATGAGCACCAGGCTCGTGTCCTTGAAGAGCCCGATGAACGTGTTGACGATCCCCGGGATCACCAGCTTGAGCGCCTGCGGCAGGATGACCAGCGCGGTCGACTTCCAGAAGCCCAGGCCCAGCGCCGCCGCGGCCTCGAACTGGCCCTTCGGGATACCCTGCAGGCCGCCGCGCACCACCTCCGCCATGTAGGCGGAGGCGAACAGCGCTACGCCGATCAGGGCGCGCAGGAGCTTGTCGAAGTTCAGTCCTTCGGGCAAGAAGAAGGGCAGCATCACCGAAGACATGAAGAGCACAGTGATGAGCGGAACCCCGCGCACCAGCTCGATGAACGCCACGCACAGGGCCTTGAGAACCGGCATGCTCGCGGCGCGCCGGCCGAGCGCGAGGAGGATGCCGAGCGGCAGGGCGGCCACCATGCCGACGATGGCGATCACCAGCGTGAGCGTCAGTCCTCCCCACTTGTTCGTCTCGACATGGCTCAGGCCGAACCGGCCGCCGACCAGAAGGTAGAACGCGACAACGGGATAGACCAGGAGGAGCACGGCGCCCAGCCACCGCTTCAGCGCAAAGCGCTTGAAGAACAGCGGCACGACGAGCACCACGAGCAACGCGATCGCCAGGTTGACCCGCCACTGCTGGGCGACCGGATAGAAGCCGTACATGAACTGGTTGAGATGCACGTGAATGAAGGCCCAGCACGCGCCTGCCCGGGAGCAGGCCCCGCTGTGGGTACCCCTCCAGTCGGCCTTGATCAGCGCCCATTCGACCAGCGGCGGCACCACAAGATAGAGGAGGTAGAGCGCGAGCAGGGTGAGCGCGCCGTCCTGGGGCGAGTCAAAGAGATGCTTGCGCAGCCAGCCGAGGCCCCCCATCGAGGCGGACGGCGGGGGCAGGTCGGCGTGGGATTGCCGGTGCGTCGTCATGGCCTAGCGCTCCACCAGCGCCATCCGTGCGTTGAACCAGTTCATGAGCATCGAGATCACGAGACTGATGACGAGATAGACCGCCATGGTCATCGACATCACCTCGACGGCCTGGCCCGTCTGGTTCAGGGTGGTCCCGGCAAAGAGCGACACCAGGTCGGGATATCCGATCGCCGTGGCGAGAGAGGAGTTCTTGGTGAGGTTCAGGTACTGGCTTGTGAGCGGCGGGATCGTCACTCGCATCGCCTGCGGGATGATCACGAGCCGCAAGGTCCAGCCCGGGCGCAATCCGAGCGCATAGGCCGCTTCCGTCTGCCCGAGCGACACCGAGAGGATGCCGGCACGCACCGTCTCGGCGATGAAGGCGGCGGTATAGATGGAGAGCGACACCAGCAGCGCGGCGAGCTCCGGGGTCACGGCAATGCCGCCGGTGAAATTGAAGCCCGCAAGCTCGGGCTTCACCCATTGCAGCGGCCGGCCGGTGAGGACGAACGCGGCGAGCGGCACGCCGGCCAGCAAGGCGACGGAAGCAAGATACGCCGGGAAGCGCTTGCCGGTGCGCTCCTGGCGGTACCGCGACCAGCGCGCGAGGGCGACGGACGCCACCAGCGCCGCAACGAGCGCGGCTACCGTCCAGCCAAATCCGGCCTGCGCCTGCGGGCGCGGCAGGTACAGTCCCCGCAGCGTGAGGAAGACCGAATCCCCGGCGTGCAGCGCCTCGCCGGGCGCCGGCAGGTTCAGGAAGACGGCGAAATACCAGAAGAGAATCTGGACGAGTAGCGGGAGGTTGCGGAAGATCTCGATATAGGCCAGCGCCAGCTTTGCCACCAGCCAGTTCCGGGAAAGCCGCGCCACGCCGACGATAAAGCCGAGGATGGTGGAGAAGACGATACCCAGCCCGGAAACGAGCAGGGTATTGAGCAGGCCGACGACGAAGGTACGCCCGTAAGTCGACGACTCCTCGCTGTAGGCGATCAGCGCCTGGTTGATGGCGAAGCCCGCCCGGTTCGAGAGAAAGCCGAAGCCCGTCGAAATGCCGCGCATCTCGAGGTTGTGCATCAGGTTGCGGACCAGGTAGGCCGCGAGCGCGACGGCGCCAGCGCTCACCAGCACCTGGAACGCGATCGCCCGGATCCGGGGATCGTTCCAGGGCGGCGGCCGCGTCGGCGGCGCTTCAGCGGGGTCCTTTGTCTGGGCCATGTTCCGGGGTCGCCTCGCATTCCTGGCCGGAATCCGGCAGGCGGGCGCGGCGCCGTGCGACGGGAAGAGGGCGCTTAGCGAATCGGCGGGGCATACTGCAGGCCGCCCTTGGTCCACAGCGCATTCAGGCCACGAGCGATCTTGAGCGGGCTGCCGGAGCCGACATTGCGCTCGAAGACCTGCCCGTAGTTGCCCACCTGCTTCACGACCTTGTAGGCCCAGTCGTCGGAGACGCCCAAACCGTGCTTGATGGCCTCCACGCCCAGCAGGCGCCTTACGTCCGGGTTCTTGCTCGCTTTCATCTGGTCGACGTTCTCCGAACTCACGCCCAGCTCTTCGGCGTTCAACATCGCAAACAGGGTCCAGCGTACGATGTTGAACCACTCCTGGTCACCCTGGCGCACCGCCGGGCCCAGCGGCTCCTTGGAGATCACTTCAGGAAGCACGACGGCGCTGTCGGGATCGGCGAGCTTGATGCGCAGTGCATAGAGCTGGGACTGATCGCTGGTGAGGACATCGCAACGGCCGGCCGCGAATGCCTTCTCGGTTTCATCCGACGTGTCGTAGACGACGGCCTTGAACTTCATTTTATGGAGCGTGAAATAGTCCGTCAGGTTCAGCTCCGTGGTCGTTCCCGATCCCACGCACACCGTCGCACCGTCGAGCTTGAGCGCGGATTTCACGCCAAGCTTCTTTTTCACGAGGAAACCCTGTCCGTCAATGTAGGTAATGCCGGTGAAGACAATGCCCAGCGCGCCATCGCGGTTCAACGTCCACGTGGTGTTGCGCGAGAGGACGTCGACCTCGCCGGACTGCAGCGCGGTGAATCGCTCCTTGGCGGTGAGCGGCGTGAACTTCACCTTGGAGGCGTCGCCGAAGACGGCAGCCGCAATGGCCCGGCAAACGTCCACGTCGATGCCCTTCCAGACGCCTTTCTCGTCGGCGACGGAGAATCCCGGGAGGCCGGTGTTCACGCCGCATTGGACAAAGCCCTTCTTCTTCACGGCGTCGAAGGTCGCCCCGGCGTGGGCCGTGCCGGCCGCGATGGCGAAGGCCACCATCGAAGCGGCTACGATTGCGCTGCGCATACGCATCACGTCCTCCGCGGTTCAGATTCATTGAGCAGGCAACAGCGCGCGGACGCATCAAGAAAGCCCGCAAGATGGCACCGCATGTGCCGGCTTGTCCCGCCACACCGCTGCCACCGCAAGGAAGACGCGAGTCCGCCGGCGCGGTACAGATGAGTCATATTGCCAGGCCAGGACGCGCGAACAAGCGCACCATAGTTCTCACTGTTTATAAGGCTAGAATAGCGAAGACGCTTTCGCAAGAAGGTAGTTTGGCCATGCAGGCGGCTGGCGCCAACGGTGGACTCCAAGCGCTGCGGGCCAGTCTCGCCTCCCTTGCGCGGCGCGACTCGAGTGTGCTGGGTGCGGTCTCTCGCCGCGATCGGCCGGCGGGAGCCGGCCTTGCCATCGGCTCCCGCCTTGACGGCTACGCCGCAGGCGCCTCGGCCTCGCACTGCGCGGCCAGTTCGCTCAACACCATGGCCTCATGCGCCAGCCCGGCGGCCAGCGTCAGCACGCGGTTCTGGATCTCCGCGTTCAGGTCGCCGAAGACGCCGGCTTCGGCGTTGTCGCAGGCCAGGAAGAGCAGGGCGTAGAGCTGCGCCGATTTCTCGGTGGCCAGGCTCAGCGGGGTTTCGCAGGGCATGCGCGCGCTCAGATAGATATCCGCGTTGCGGTACTCGGCGGTGAGGCCGTGGCGGGTGTGCTGGCGGGATTTATCCATTGGGGGCCTCCTTGTGCATCGCCTGCGCTTGGTGGAGGAGGGCGTTGGGAACGGAGCAAGCGGCGCATGCCGGCGATGGTTTGGGATGGGCGGGTGCAAAGAGGCGCATGGTGCGGTCTCCCGTCAATGAAACGCCGAGCGGTGGCGTCGTCCGCCTCTGTGCGGGCTTCCAATCCCGGTCGCTGTGGTTGCAGCGACCGTGGGAGTGTACCGCGAGGATAGTGGTATGGGTGTTTCTGGAATGTGCCAGATTGTTGAATCAGAAATATGAGGGCGATTTAGGCGCTTGGTATTCGCCCTTGGCGCGAGGCGAGACGGTGCTCCTTGTTTCAGTCGGTCGGCTGCATGGGTCGAGGATAGGCCGTTATCCCCATCTCTGCCGTTCGTGCTTCGTTTATCGAATGACCGATGCTGGGATCATCGCAAACCACGCGACCTTCCTTACTGCGGCTTGAAGAAATAGGCGAGGGTCCGCTCGTCAGTACGGGGCACATAGATAATGCCCTTCCGCGTGGCCCAGGTAGTCACCTGCAGGTGGATCGGGATGATACCGCCATCGTTGAGGGCAATTTCGGTCGCCTCCTGAAGTAGCTTGGATCGCTTGTTGTCATCCACGGTTGCCAGCGCCTTCTCCAGCACGATATCCATCTTGGGATTGCAGTATTCGCCCCAGTTGTATGTCCCGAAGCCCTTCTTATTGTCTTCGCAGGCCAGCAACGCGCGCAGCGGCGAACTGACTTCTCCGGTCTGCGCGCCCCAGCCGCTCAGCCCGAACGACCATTCGTGCTTGATGCCCTTGGACGCGTACGTGGCCATCGGCATGCCTTCCACCTTGGTCACGAGGCCGATACGCGTGAGGTTCTGCGCAATGGTCTCGGCAATCTGCTCGTCGTTGACATAGCGGTTGTTCGGAGTATGGAGCGTCAAGCCGAAGCCGTTGGGGTAGCCGGCTTCGGCCAGCAGTTTCTTGGCCCGCTCCGGCTCGTACTTGACCGTCTTGAGGTCCGGGTTGTAGCCGAACAGAGTGGACGGCACCAGGTTGTTGGTAGGCTCTGACAGGCCTTCCATCAGATGGTCCTTGATGCCCTGCCGGTTGATGGCCATGCTGATGGCATTGCGCACCCGCGTATCCTTCAGCGGGTTCTTGTCCATCGGCTGGCCCTCCCGAGTCGTCACATAGGGCGACTTGTCACGCTTGGCATCGACGTACAGGTAGATCACGCGGTGCGAGATCTTGTAGAAGAAGGTCAACCTTGGATCGTTGCGAACCTTGGGCAAGTCGGGCGTTGACACGTTCTCGATGGCCTGCACGTCGCCGGAGAGCAGGGCGGCCAGCCGCGTGGCCGGATTGGGAATGAAGCGCAGCGTTACCGCTTCCCATGCTGGCCTGGGGCCCCAGTAGTCATGGTTGCGCACCAACTCGACCCGGTCATCGCGCGCATAGCTGACAAACTTGAACGGCCCCGTGCCGATCATCCCCTTGCCGTGCGCAAAATCGTCCGAGGTCAGCCCCTGCGTGGCAATCTTCTGCACGATCGAGATCGCCGTGAGGTCGCTCAATATTTGCGGATACGGCTGTTCCGTGGTGAGCTGGATGGTGTACCTGTCGATCACTTTTTTGTTGACGATCGCCTTGGTATAGACGTCGAACTTGCCGGGACTGTTCTGGATGGTGGCTGGGCGGTCCAGCGACCAGGCAATGTCCTCGGTGGTCAGCTCTGAGCCGTCATGGAATTTCACGCCCTTGCGGATCTTGAATTCCCAAGTTAAGTCGTTGACCAGTTTCCAGGATTCGGCAAGACCCGGGATGATGCGGCTGTCCGCGTCCCTCGACACCACGGTATCGAAAACATGCGCGGCCACGTTGTTGTTCGCGTAAAGGTTGTAGAAGTGTGGATCCATGGAGGTCGGCGCCGAACTCATGGCCAGCTTAAGGTCCGCGGCCTGTGCCAAACCGACCAGCGCAAGGCTCATTAGGCCCGCCGCCGCGATAGCACCAAATGCCTTCCTCAGTGTGCAAAGGGACATCGTGTAGTCCTCCCTGTAAGACATTGGACGTGACCGTGCGGCGAAGAGGTCGCCGACTGCTTTAACCATTGCCGTAGGCGCGCAGCACTTCCTTCACCAATGCCTCACTTATGGCTAGATTCTGCAATAGTCATGCGAAAGTGGGAATCTGTACCGTGTCCTAGTACACACAACCACAGAACTGCTGTGCGTTGGGGCACCCGATGTACCGGTCTTGACAGGGCTATACAGCGAGGGAGGAAGTGCCTTACCGATGGGGTAGGCGTTCAGCGAAGTCGGCGAACTTCGGAATTGGCAACTGCTGTGGCCGGGAAGGGAGATCAAGTCTGCACTTCTTCAAAGGGTCGCCGATCGACCCACTGCCGCCGTTCGACCCCGCGCAGACCTGGCGGCAACTTTCAAGGTAAATGGTTCTCCACCCGCTCACGTTGGCCACCCGGTGCCTGGTTGTTCCGGACGTTCGACGCCGCACATAGCGAAGTCGCGTCTGCTTGCGCGGTAAGCCCCATGTGAAGTCGAATCGCCTAAGCTGATGGTGGGACAACAACGCCTCGTGAAGGGGATCCACTTGCGCAATCCGTTTAGCGCCATGCTGCACTCATGGGCTCAACATGCGTGCCGGCTGGCATCGGTAACGGCGGCCCTGGCTGTCGCCGTGGCGGCGCCTGGAGCCAATGCCCGGGAGAATCCTGCGCCTGTCATGGATGGAACCTACCTTTATGCGGCAGTGCCGGGCGTCGGCAACCATTTTGAGAAGGGTGGCGACGGGATAGTCGTGTTCGATGTTGACCATGGATTCAAGTTCGTCAAGCGCATCTCGCTGCCGACCCTGCGAAACCGGCCGCCGGAGCTCTCCAAGGGCATCGTCGCAAGCGTGGCGACGCGGATGCTCTATGTCGCCCAGACCAACCGGTTGGTCGCACTCGATCTCGAAACCGATAAGCTGTTGTGGATGCAGGCATATGACGGCTGGTGTTGCGACCGCCCAGACATCTCCCCAGACAGCCAGATTCTCTATGTGCCTGCTCTGGATCATCCTGCCTGGAATGTCGTCAGCGCGCTAAACGGTCAACTGATCACGGTGATTCCAGCAGCGGCACGCAGCCACAATACGGTTTTCTCCCCGCGAGGCGATCGCGTCTATCTGGTGCCCGAGAGCCCGATCATCTTCGTCGCCGATGCGAGACGCGCTCAGATTATCAGCGAGATCGGCCCGTTCAGCGCGCGCGTCCGTCCTATCGTGATCAATGGCGCGGAGACACTCGTTTTCGCCAGCGTGAACGGCCTGCTCGGCGTCGCGGTCGGCGATCTCGGAACCGGTAAGGTCATCGCCGAAGTGCGGGCCCCGAGACAGTTCCCATGTCTCACAGATCATCACGATCACAAGGGCGCGTGCACGCACGGCGTGGCGCTCACGCCGGACGAACGGGAGGTATGGGTCGCCGACGTGAACCCCTTCGTGCACGTCTTCGACGCGAAGAGCATGCCACCCAAATACGAGAGGTCCATCGCCACACGGACCTCCGTCGGTTGGCTCAGTTGCAGTATCGACGGAGAGCGCATGTACCCGTCAAGCGGCGACGTGATCGATATCGCCAGCAAGCATATCATCGCCCGCCTGACTGACGAAAACGGGCAGGCGCTCGAGACCGAGAAGCTGCTGGAAGTCAAGTTCTCGAAGGGAAAACTGGTCGCCGTTGGCGATCAATGGTGCAACGGCAGGGTCGGTAGGCCGCAGAAGTGATGCCCGTACAATAGGGCGACGCTCTTGCCAAGGTGACGGGGACGCTCGAGCGTCCGCTTCAGGGCGAGAGTCACCGTCCGCAACCGGCCGGTTCCGGTCCACGGAGGGGGCGGAACGGCGCTCGTTTCCTACCGACCCATCTCTGCCGTTCGATCCAGCGAAACAAAGCGGCCGAAGTGAGTCCGAGAACGACCTCGACGCCGAAGTTCGTATCAGTCTCGAGGCGCTCCATGGCGACCTTCACGGGTGAATTGCATTGACCAAGATTCGTAAATAATCGACCAAGCGATTTTGTTTGCGATTAAAAGTGCAAGAAAATTCCACGTGATAGGGGGCGCACGTTTGATTGAAATTCCAGTATTCATAATCCAAGTCATGCTTTCCTCGTACCAATTTTCGTTCCGCGAATAAGCTTGGGCTGACAAGGGAGCAACTTCACAACTAACCGCGGACATCCTCAGCTTCATAGACATCTCCCTGGCTACTAGATCGTCATTGTCTAGTCCGAGGATGACAAACTTTAACACCGTGCGCATCGTTGGGTTCGAAAACCCGAACTAGGAAGTCCATCAGTTGTCCTCGAGGATTCGTGCCGATATCTGGGACGACCGGTTCCCACGCCGAAAACCGCTCCCGCAAGTGTACTTCAATGACTGTTCCTGGCCGGTTTCCGACCATGGCGACCTACCTTCGCGGACGGGAGGTACCGACCCGTTGCGGCCGGCCGGGAAATTCGCGCGAACGTCGCGTGACGGGCCCGAAACGGACAGCGCCCCGATCAAAGTCGTCCGCGCATCGTCTCTGAAGCGCTTTTCAGCGTGCCTCGTGCATTTCGGCGAGCAATGCCCATCGCTCGTGATCTCGCCACTCACCGTTAATGCGAAGATAGCGTGGCGAAAAACCTTCCTTCTGAAATCCCAGCCGGCGCACCAAGGCAATCGACGCTTGGTTTTCGGGCTGTATGTTCGCTTCCAGTCGATGCAATCCGAGGTCGTTGAAGGCATAGTCGACGGCGGCTCGCAGCGCCTCGGTCATCAGCCCTTTCCGGCTGAAGCTCGACATTCCGTAATACCCGAGATAAGCGCTCTGAAAAGCACCCGCAACGATCTCGTTGACATTGACGACGCCGACGATCTGCCCCGAAACCGGTTCTCGGGCAACAAGGCCGACGTTTGGCCCGGTCAGGGAGCGCGCGAACCAGGTGTCGAAGCCCGCTTGGTCCGTGAACGAGGTGACCCACGGCAGGTGGTAGTCCTGATTCGCGCGGTTGGCGGAGATTAAGTCGGCGGCGTCGGAGCGGATCACGCGACTGAGTTGAATCAAACTCATGAATATGTTGGTAACGGACTGTTTGGCTCGGTTGTCAGTTGGCGAAAGATGCCGGATTTTCTTGCGCAACAAAAACACGGCTCCGCGAGTGGCCGGTTTGGGGCGGGCTCCAGCCACCGCAGGGTCGGTCGCAATCCTCCTCCCTGGCCGACTACAGCCAGCAAGAAGCGCATCAGAAACGCTTGCTCATGAAAAGCCGATACGAGCCAGGAGGGAAGTCGTCTAGCCTGCCAAACTCAGCGTATCCGTGCTTCATATAGAACGGTGCCGCTTGCCATTCGAACGTATCCAGGTAGGCGCCGTGCGCGCCAAGTGCCCTGGCGCTGGATTCCGCCTGCAGCAGGAGGCGTGAGCCTATCCCCTGGCCTCTTGCATCTTCGGCGATCCAGATGACATTTACTCCGAGCCACTGCATCATGACGTGCCCGTTGAGGCCGCCCACGATACGCCCCTCCGGCATTCGAGCTATCAAGCGGATTGGTTGGATATCGTAGTTGCCAATGGCCGTTCTGTTGAACTGCCGCAGATTCGCACCGATATCGCTTGCCTCTTCCGCGGTGGCGGTACTGATTGCAATGCTAGGCATGGGATGGAGACTATCCTGAGGTTCGTGGAGAGCGTGGCGCTTCAACTCAAAACGTTGGGTGGCTGGGCCGCTGCGCCAGCCGAGCTTGCCGGATTCGATGCCGCTGGTGACGTGCAGGCCGAAGATGGCGTCGACCTTGGGGTTGTCCAGCACGCCTTCGGCGACCATTTGCTTGGTGCCCCACAGTTGGTCGTGCTTGTTTTTTTGTTCTGTGTTCTTCTTTGCGCCGCTGGCGCCCCGCCAGCGGCGTGGCCTAGCGGATGCCCAGGCGGCTGCGCGTGCGCGCCAGCGCGAACAGGCTGATGGCGGCGCAGGCGATCAGGTAGAAGCTGGGGGCGAGCTTGCTGCCGGTCACGCCGATCAGCCAGGTGAGGATGAAGGGGGCAAAGCCGCCGAAGATGGTCACCGCGATGTTGTAGCTGAGCGATAGGCCGGTGGTGCGGGTCTTGACCGGGAAGATCTCGGCCGCCAGCGCGGGCAGCGCGCCGAAGTACAGCGTCATCATCAGCCCCAGCGCTACCTGCACCGCCAGCATCACGCCGAAGCCGGGGTGGTGGCTGAGCAGCCAGAACAGCGGCCAGATCGTTACCAGCAACAGTAGCGCGGCGATGCGCATGGGGGGAATGCGTCCGTAGCGGTCGGACCAGTGCCCGACCAGCGGCGCGAACAGCATCTGCACCACGCCCGTGGCCAGCGTGGCGGCAAAGGCGGTGGACGGCGGCAGGCCGAGCTGCTTGACCGCGTAGGTGGGCATGTACAGGACCAGGTAGGTCGATACCGTGGCCACGATCACCACGCCCATGGCCAGCAGCAGGCGTTCCTTCTGGTGGCCGAGGGTGTCGCGCAGCGGGGTCTCGGTGGTTTCGGCATGGAGGAATTCCGGCGTTTCGTCGACGTGGCGGCGGATGTAGTAGGCCACCGGGCCGATCAGCAGGCCGAACAGGAAGGGCACGCGCCAGCCCCAGGCCTGCATCTGCTCGGGCGCGAGGGTGGTGGTGAGCACCGCGCCGAAGCCGGCGGCGAGCAGGGTGGTGAGGCCCTGGCTGGCGACCTGGAAGCTGGAGTAGAAGCCGCGCCGCTCGCGCGCATGCTCGGCCAGGAAGGCGGTGGCGCTGCCGAATTCGCCGCCGGCCGAGAAGCCCTGGATCATGCGCGCCAGCACGATGCCCACAGGCGCCAATACGCCGATCGAGGCATAGGTGGGCAGCAGCGCGATGATCAGCGTGCCCACCATCATCAGCAGGATGGACAGCGTCAGCGCGGCGCGCCGTCCTTTGCGGTCGGCGTAGACGCCGATCACCACCGCGCCCAGCGGCCGCATGAAGAAGGACACGCCGAAGGTGCCCAGCGTCAGCAGCAGCGAGGTGTTTTCGTCATGGTTGGGGAAGAACAGCGCGGAGATGGTGACGGCGAAGAAGCCGTAGACCACCAGGTCGAACCACTCCAGCGCGTTGCCGATGGAGGCCGAGATGACCGCGCGCCATGGGTGGCGCGAGGCGGGCGCGGCCACGCCCGCCTGCGGTTTGCTGGTGCCGCTTGCCGATACTGCTGTCATGGTGTCTCCCTGTTATTTTTTGGACATGACGCAACGACCGGCCTGCCTTTGCGGGCGGGCCGGCTACAACGGAAAACGGTTCAGCTGACGCGCAGGCTGTCCACCACCTTGTGCAGGAAGGACTCGCAGGCGGCAAGCTGCTCCAGCTCGACGAACTCGTCGGGCTTGTGGGCCTGCTGGATATCGCCGGGGCCGCACACCACGGCCGGGATGCCGGCGCGCTGGAACAGGCCGGCCTCGGTGCCGTAGGCCACCTTGTTGACGTCGCGGTCGGCGGTCAGCGCGCGCACCAGTTGCGTGATGGCTTCCTGCTCGGCCACGTCGAGCGAGGGCGCGGCGGCGATCTTGCTGATGGTGAGGCCGGCGTCGCCATGCTCGGCGCGCATCTTGGGCAGCAGCACTTCGTTGGCGTAGCCCTGGATGCGGGCGAAGATGGCTTCGGGATCGACGCCGGGCAGGTTGCGGAACTCGAATACGAACTCGCACAGCGCCGGGATGGTGTTGAGCGCGATGCCGCCCTGGATGGTGCCGGTCTGGGCGGTGGTGAAGGGCACGTCGAAGTCGCGGTCGTAGGGGCCGTTGGCCTTGAACTCGTCGGCGATGTCGCGGATGAAGCAGATCAGGCGCGCGGCGTATTCGATGGCGTTGACGCCCTTGGGCGTGAGCGACGAATGCGCGGCCTGGCCCTTGACGCAGCAGCGGTAGGCGTTGATGCCCTTGTGCGCCACGATCACGCGCATGCTGGTGGGCTCGCCGACGATGCAGCCGGCCGGGCGCACGCCGCGCTCGCGCAGCTCCGCCAGCAGGTAGGGCGCGCCCATGCAGCCGATTTCTTCGTCGAATGACAGCGCGTAGTGCACCGGCTCGCGCAGTTTGGCCTGCAGGATGGTGGGCAGCAGCGCCAGGCTGGTGCCGATGAAGCCTTTCATGTCGCAGGTGCCGCGGCCGTACAGGCGGCCGTCGCGGATCACCGGCTTGAACGGGTCGGTGGTCCAGTTCTGGCCGTCCACGGGCACCACGTCGGTGTGGCCGGACAGCACGATGCCGCCGTCGGTGCTGCCGTTGGCGGCGGGCACGGTGACGAACAGGTTGGCCTTGTCGCCCTGCGGGTTGTAGCTCAGGTGGGGGCGCAGGCCCTTGGCCAGGAAATGGTCGCGCACCGCCTCGATCAGGCCGAGGTTGGAGTGACGGCTGGTGGTGTCGTAGCTGACCAGGCGCTGGGTCCAGTCGATCGCGCTGCCGCGGGTGGCGGCGTCGGCAGGCTTGCTGAGGGTATCGGCTTGCATGGCTAGGGGCCTTTGGCTTTTGGTAACGTGTTAAGTAAATGATGCTACACCGAGCCGGGCCGCGGGTCCATGCACGGTGCACCATCGCGGCCCGCCCCGGCGGCATGCGCGGCTGGCGGGCTTCGGTGCGGTAATGATCGGCCAGTTGTCCGGCCAGTCAATCGCCATTTAATGGGCCAACAATCGGGCCAACAATCAGGCCAGCTGCCTCAGCGTGTGCTTGATGGTCTGCGCACGCACTGCCACATCCGGCATCTTGGCTTCGATGCGCAGCTTGTCCTGGCCGGCCAGCTTGATATGGCGGTTCTTCTGCACCAGGTCGATGATCTTCATGGCGTCGATCGGCGGGTTGGGCAGGAACTGCATGCTGATCACGGCCTCGCCGGCGTCGATCTTGCGCACGCCCAGCGGCACCGCGGCAATGCGCAGCCGGTGGGTCTCGATCAGGGCCTGGGCCTGCGCCGGCAGCCGGCCGAAGCGGTCGATCAGTTCCTCCTGGATATCGTCGACGCGCTCGGCCGCCTCGCAGTTGGCCAGCCGCTTGTACAGCGAGAGCCGCTCGTGCACGTCGGTGCAATAGTCGTTGGGCAGCAGGGCCGGGGTGCCGAGGTTGATCTCGGTGGTGGCGGCCAGCGGCGCCATCAGGTCGGGCTCCTTGCCGGCCTTGAGCGCCTTGACGGCGGCATTGAGCATATCGGTGTAGAGCTGGAAGCCGATCTCGTGGATTTCGCCGGATTGCTTGTCGCCCAGCACTTCGCCCGCGCCGCGGATTTCCAGGTCGTGCATGGCCAGGTAGAAGCCCGAGCCCAGTTCCTCCATCTGCTGGATGGCTTCCAGCCGGCGCTGGGCCAGCTTGCTCAGGCCCTCCACGTCATGCACCAGCATATAGGCGTAGGCCTGGTGGTGCGAGCGCCCGACGCGGCCGCGCAGCTGGTGCAGCTGCGCCAGGCCGAACTTGTCGGAGCGGTGGATCAGGATGGTGTTGGCGGTCGGCACGTCGATGCCGGTCTCGATGATGGTGGTGCACAGCAGGATGTTGTCGCGCCGCGCCACGAAATCCCGCATCACGCGTTCCAGCTCGCGCTCGTGCATCTGGCCATGCGCCACCGCGATGCGCGCTTCCGGCACCAGTTCCGCCAGTTTGGCGCGCTTGTTCTCGATGGTCTCGACTTCGTTGTGCAGGAAGTAGACCTGGCCGCCGCGCTTGAGCTCGCGCAGGATGGCCTCGCGCAGCACGCCGTCTTCCTCGCGCCGCACGAAGGTCTTGATGGCCAGGCGCTTTTGCGGCGCGGTGGCGATCACCGAGAAATCGCGCAGGCCTTCCAGCGCCATGCCCAGCGTGCGCGGGATCGGCGTGGCGGTCAGGGTCAGCACGTCGACCTCGGCGCGCAGGGTCTTCAGCGCTTCCTTCTGGCGCACGCCGAACCGGTGTTCCTCGTCGATGATGACGAGGCCCAGGCGCTGGAAGCGGACATCGTCCGACAGCATCTTGTGCGTGCCGATCACGATGTCGGCGGTGCCGTCGTTGATCTGCTTGATGGCGCCGTCGATCTCCTTCTTGGTCTTGAAACGCGACAGTTCCACGATGCGCACCGGCCATTCGGCGAAGCGGTCGGAGAGGTTCTGGAAATGCTGCTCCGCCAGCAGCGTGGTGGGCGCCAGCATGGCCACCTGCTTGCCGCCCATGACGGCGACGAAGGCCGCGCGCAGCGCCACCTCGGTCTTGCCGAAGCCCACGTCGCCGCATACCAGGCGGTCCATCGGTTTGCCCGAGGTCATGTCGGCGATCACCGCGGCGATGGCGGCGGCCTGGTCCGGCGTTTCCTCGAAGCCGAAGCTTTCGGCGAATTTCTCGTAGTCCTTGGGCGTGAGCTCGAAGGCATGGCCCTGGCGCAAGGCGCGGCGCGCATACAGGTTGAGCAGCTCCGCGGCGGTATCGCGGATCTGCTGCGCCGCCTTGCGCTTGGCGCGGTCCCACTGGCCGGAGCCGAGCTGGTGTAGCGGCGCGGTGTCGGGGTCGGCGCCGGAGTAGCGCGAGATCACGTGCAGCTGGTGCACCGGTACGTACAGCTTGCTGCCTTTCTCGTAGTCCAGGTGCAGGAATTCCTCGTCGCCCTGGCCCATGTCCAGCGTGACCAGGCCCTGGTAGCGGCCGATGCCGTGCTCGCTGTGCACCACCGGGTCGCCGATCTTCAGCTCGGCCAGGTCGCGCACCATCGAGTCGACGGCGCTGGCCTGCTCCTGCTTGCGCCGGCCCACGCGGCGCGCGGTGCCGGCGTAGAGCTCGGCCTCGGTGACGAAGGCCAGCGGCTCGCCGCCGTCCGTTGCGGGCAGGGCGAAGCCGCTTTGCAGCGGCGCCACCACGATGGAGAAATGCGAGTCGCCCGCCAGGAAGGCGGCGAAGTCGTCGATCGGCAACGGGCGCAGCCCGCTCTCGCCGAACAGTTGCAGCAGGGTCTCGCGCCGGCCGGCGGAGTCCGCGCACATCAGCACGCGCCGGTCTTTTTTCAGCAGCAGGGCTTCCAGGTTGACCAGCGGATCTTCGGCGCGCCGGTTGACGGAGACGTCGGGCAGCGTTTCGGCCAGCGGGGCGGTGTCCGCGTTGCCGGCGGCCTGCAGCACCAGACGCGCCAGCGGCTTGGCGCCGGCAAAGAACTGCTCTTCCGGCAGGAACAGGCCAGCGGGCGCCAGCAGCGGACGCTCGCGGTCGTGGCGCATGAAGTTGTAGCGCTGCGTGGTGTCGGCCCAGAAGCGGCGGATGGCCTCATGCACGTCGCCGACGAAGGCGAGCTGGCTGTCGGCGGGCAGGTAGTCGAATACGGTTGCCGTGCTTTCGAAGAACAGCGGCAGGTAGTACTCGATGCCGGCCGACGGCACGCCGTTGCCAATGTCCTTGTAGATCGGCGATTTGCTTGGATCGCCCTCGAACTGCTCGCGCCAGCGGCCGCGGAAAGCGGTGCGCGCGCTTTCGTCGAGCGGGAATTCGCGGCCCGGCAGCAGGCGCACTTCCTTGACGGGATAGAGGCTGCGCTGGGTGTCCGGATCGAAGGCGCGGATGGTCTCGATCTCGTCGCCGAACAGGTCGATCCGGTAGGGCAGCGGCGAGCCCATCGGGTACAGGTCGATCAGGCCGCCGCGCACGCTGTATTCGCCGGGCCGCATCACGGCGCTCACGTGCTCGTAGCCGGCCAGCGTGAACTGCGCCTTGAGCGCGGCCTCGTCGAGTTTCTCGCCTTGTTTGAAGAAGAAGGTATAGGCCGCCAGGAAGGCGGGCGGCGCGAGACGGTAAAGCGCGGTCTGCGCCGGCACCAGCATGATGTCGCACTGGCCGCCCTGGATGTCGTGCAGGGTCGCCAGCCGCTCGGAGACCAGGTCCTGGTGCGGCGAGAAGCTGTCGTAGGGCAGGGTTTCCCAGTCGGGCAGCAGGCGTACCCGCAGGCCAGGCGCGAACCAGGGGATCTCGTCCGCCAGCCGCTGCGCGTCGACCGCGTTGGCGCACACCACGGCCAGCATCGGCACGCGCTCGCGGTGCTGGCTGGCGTAGGCGGCCAGCGCCAGGGCGTCGGCGGAGCCTGGCAGGCCGGCTACGGTGTTGCGTTGGCCGGCCTTGACCAGGGGAAGGTTGGCGAAGGGGGCGGGACGATTGGCTTCGGGCATCGGGTACGGGCTGGCGGTTGGCTTGCTTGCGGGTACTGCAGACGTTGCAGGCGTTATGGCGTTATGGCGGTATGACGTTACACATGTATGGCTGTGGGTAATGCCATGGCAAAGACATGGCAAAAAACGCGGCCATGCAACAGCGACACCCCGCCGGCATCGCGGGCGGGGGTGTAGGCGGAGCATGCGGCGCCCCGGACAGCCGGGGCACTGCGCTTTCGTCGCCCGCATGTCCGCGAGCGAAGGCCGTATTATAGAATGCGCTCCGAAATCCGCGTTTCAAGTGCCGCGTTTCCCTGTCCCCGCCGAGGGGGTATCGAAGCCGGGCCTTGCTCCGTGTCCCGTGCACCGCACCCACCTTGTTCCCTGCGCTATCCGTGTCTGCTCGCCGTTTTGCCCTGATTCCTTGTGCCGGTACCGGCAGCCGTGCCGGCGGCAGCCTGCCCAAGCAATACCAGACCGTAGCCGGCCGGCCGATGATCTGGTATGCGCTGGCCGCCTTTGCCGCCTGCGATGCCATCAGTGCCACCGCGCTGGTGCTGTCGCCGGACGATATGCCGCTGGAGTCCCGTTTCGGCGCCGCGGCGTTTGCCGGCCTGCGCTTCGATACCGCTTTCGTGGGCGGCGACACGCGCCATGCCTCGGTGCTGGCCGGCTTGCATCACCTGGCGCAACTCGGCGCCACCGACCGCGACTGGGTGCTGGTGCACGATGCGGCCCGTCCCGGCCTGACGCCCGCCATGATCCACGCGCTGGTGCGCGCGGTGGAAGGCGAGGGCGGCGCGGACGAAGATGGCCCCGACGCCGCCATCGGCGGCATCCTGGCGGTGCCGGTGCCCGATACGCTCAAGCGCGCCGACCCGGCTTCCGGCGGACAGCCGGAGGCCGTGGTGCGCATCGGCGCGACCGTCCCGCGTGAAGGCCTGTGGCAGGCACAGACGCCGCAGATGTTCCGCCTCGGCGTACTCCGGCAGGCACTGCAGGAGGCGCTGGCAGCGGGGGCGGTGGTGACGGACGAAGCCAGCGCCATCGAACGGCTCGGCCTGCATCCGCGCCTGGTCAACGGCTCGCTGCGCAATTTCAAGGTGACTTATCCGGAAGACTTCGCGCTGGCCGAATTGCTGCTGGGCGAGGGGGCCGAGGCCGGCCCCGCCAAGCCTTGAACGCCATCGTTAATCCTGACCCTGACCCTGACCCTGACTCAACAAGGAGTGCTGCTTCCATGACCCCATTCGATATCCGCGTCGGCCAAGGCTACGACGTGCACGCGCTGGTGCCCGGCCGCAAGCTCATCCTGGGCGGAGTGGACATCCCCCATGATCGCGGCCTGCTTGGCCATTCCGACGCGGATGCCTTGCTCCACGCCATTACCGATGCGCTGTTCGGCGCGGCCGGCCTGGGCGATATCGGCCGTCATTTTCCCGATACCGATGCGCGCTTCAAGGGCGCGGACAGCCGCGCGCTGTTGCGCGAGGCCGCCCGCCGCGTGCGCGAAGCCGGTTATGAGATCGGCAATGTGGATGCGACCGTGATCGCGCAGGCGCCGAAGCTGGCGCCGCATATCGGCGCCATGGTGGCGAACCTGGCCGAAGACCTGGGCCTGCCTGCCGCCAGTTGCAACGTCAAGGCCAAGACCAACGAGAAGCTGGGTTTCGAGGGCCGTCAGGAGGGTATCGTGGCGCAGGCGGTGGTGCTGCTCTGGCGCGGCACGATCACCACGGTACAGGATTGAAGGGGCGGGTGGCCGGGCGCCTAGCGGTTGCCTGTGGCGCCTGGCTCGGCTGCGGGTACGGGCGGCAGCGCATAGACGTAGTCGATCAGCCGAGCCATCGGGCCCGACCGCGCGCCGGCCTCGGTGCGCTTGACGAAGCCCATCTGCTGGCAGAGCTGGTTGGCGGATTTCATCTCCGGCATGGTCCGCACCAGCAGCGCGTTGGCGCCGATATCGCGCGCGCGCTGGATGCAGACCTGCATCAGCGTGCGGCCCAGGCCCAGGCCGCGTGCCTGCGGGCTCACCGCCAGCAGGCGGGCTTCCGGCAGGCCCAGCGTGATGGTGCTGCCATCCAGCGCCTGCAGGGTCGCGCCGGGATGGCAGAACAGTACGGCGCCGCTGATGCCGTGATCGGTTTCCGCCACCCACCATTCCATTTCCGAAGTCGACGCGGCGAGCACGGATTTCATGCCTTGCTGGAAGGACTCGCGGCAGTCCTCCATGATCTCCAGTTCATACTGACCATAGGCCTGCTGCGTCACCGCGGCAATATCGCCCCAGTCCTGCACGGCGGCTAGCCGGTAGTGAAAGCGGGGAGAGGTATGCGAAGGAAGGGTGCTCATGGTTGGGGGGTAAAGACTGTGACCTTGCTGGATTGTAGGCCCTTCGGTGCACAAATGCAGTCAGTGAATTACCGACTTGGCTTGGCGGCAACAGGCTTGCGCCGCAGGTCCGGCCAACTGTGGAGCGTCACCATGCGGGTTTCCGGCGGGTCAGGCAACGAACAGGAATCGTAAACTATTCAACTGCTTACGGCCTGGGTGCCGCGCCATCGGCTTCCACCAGGGCGGGAAGGTGGAAGAGGGGCGTTGAAGGCGCTCATGCGAAAGAAAGGCCGGTCCTGCGACCGGCCCCATCTGACTGCCGCCTGGCACCTTCGAGGCCCAGCGTACGCTGTCACCTGAGATCGAAGCGATCCAGGTTCATCACCTTGTTCCAGGCCGCCGCAAAGTCCTGGACGAACTTCTCCTGGGCATCCGCGCCGCCATACACCTCAGCAACGGCCCGAAGCTCGGAGTTCGAGCCGAAGACGAGATCGACACGCGTGCCGGTCCACTTGAGCCCACCTGTGTTGCGGTCGTGTCCTTCGAACACGTCCTTGTCGTCCGACACCGGCTTCCACTCTGTTCCCGTGTCGAGCAGGTTCACGAAGAAGTCGTTGGTCAGCGTCCCGGGGCGCTTCGTGAAGACGCCATGCTGAGACTTGCCGAAATTGGCGTCCAGCACCCGCATGCCGCCTACCAGCACCGTCATCTCCGGTACCGTCAGCCTCAGCAGTTGCGCCTTGTCGACCAGTAGCGCCTCGGACGGGATGGAGAACTTGCCTTGCAGGTAGTTACGGAACCCGTCCGCGACCGGTTCGAGCACCACCATGGCATCGAGGTCGGTCTTCTCCTGCGAGGCGTCCATGCGTCCCGGCGAGAAGGGCACCGTGACATCGTGGCCGGCATGCTTCGCCGCCTGCTCGACCGCCGCGCAACCGGCCAGCACGATCAGGTCGGCCAGCGAGACCTTCTTGCCGCCGGACTGTGCCTTGTTGAACTCGCCCTGGATGCCCTCCAGCGTGGCCAGAACCTTCGCCAGTTCGGCAGGCTGGTTGGCGTCCCAGTCCTTCTGCGGCGCAAGGCGGATGCGGGCGCCGTTGGCGCCGCCGCGCTTGTCCGATCCGCGGAACGTCGAGGCCGATGCCCACGCCGTTGACACCAGTTGCGGGATGTTCAACCCGGAAGCCAGCACCTTGGCCTTGAGCGCCGCGACATCCTGCGCATCGATCAGCGGATGATCGACGGCCGGGATGGGGTCTTGCCAGAGGAGTTCTTCCTTCGGGACTTCGGGGCCGAGATAACGTGCGCGCGGCCCCATGTCGCGGTGGGTCAGCTTGAACCACGCACGGGCAAACGCATCGGCCAGTTGCTCCGGATGCTGGTAGAACCGCCGCGAGATCTTCTCGTAGACCGGGTCGAAGCGCAGCGAGAGGTCGGTCGTCAGCATGGATGGGGAACGACGCTTCGATGGATCGGCAGGATCTGGCACGGTGCCGGCGCCCGCGTCGCCCTTCGGCTTCCACTGATTCGCGCCGGCCGGGCTCTTCGTCAGCTCCCATTCATATTCGAACAGGTGCTTGAAGTAGTCGTTGCTCCACTTCGTCGGCGTGGTGGTCCAGATGACTTCCAGCCCGCTGGTGATGGTGTCACCGCCCTTGCCTGTGCCGAAGCTGCTGCGCCAGCCGAGACCCTGTTCCTCCAGGCCGGCAGCCTCGGGCTCGGGCCCCACGTGAGACGCGGGACCAGCGCCATGCGTCTTGCCGAAGGCGTGGCCGCCCGCGATCAGCGCAACGGTCTCTTCGTCGTTCATCGCCATGCGGCGGAACGTCTCGCGGATGTCTATGGCTGCCGCGAGAGGGTCCGGGTTGCCATTCGGGCCTTCCGGATTCACGTAGATCAAGCCCATCTGCACCGCTGCCAGTGGATTTTCGAGATTCCGGTTGCCGCTGTAACGCTTGTCGGCCAGCCACTGGGCTTCGTTCCCCCAGTAGACGGATTCGTCCGGCTCGTAGACGTCCTCTCGTCCACCGCCGAAGCCGAAGGTCTTGAATCCCATCGACTCCAGCGCGACGTTGCCGGTAAGGACGATGAGGTCGCCCCATGAAAGCTTTCGACCGTACTTCTGCTTGATCGGCCAGATCAGCCTGCGTGCCTTGTCGAGACTGACGTTGTCAGGCCAGCTATTGGTGGGTGCGAAGCGCTGCTGGGCTGTCCCGACGCCGCCGCGCCCGTCGCCGATGCGGTACGTACCTGCGGCATGCCATGCCATGCGAATGAACAACGGACCGTAGTGACCGAAGTCCGCCGGCCACCAGGGCTGCGAGTCGGTCATCAGCGCCTCCAGATCCTTCTTCACGGCCGCCAGGTCAAGGCTGCTGAATTCCTTCGCATAGTTGAAATCCTTGCCCATCGGATCGGACAGCGAGGAATTCTGACGCAGGATATGCAGATTAAGCCGCTCTGGCCACCACTCCTGCAGAGATCGGCCGGCACCGGCGGGATGAAGAAACGGGCACTTTGCTTCGGTCGTCATGGGTGTCTCCTTAGGTCGCTTGTATTCAACGTAACACCGTCTGTAACTATTCGCCCTCACTGGAGACTAGCCTCAAGGGACAGTGTTCGGATTCCGGACTGCGTCGGACATCACGGTCGACCCTACCATCCTAGAACGCAATTTCACCGTACCGAAGGACTAAAGCTGTCCGAAGCAATCCTGGACGCGCATCCCCATGGATTCGATTGTGCGTGCGTCATGGGCATCGGATGCCACGACAACCGCCGCTACGTGCCGGACGCCGCTGCCGCCCGGCGGGACTTCTATATTTATAGCATTCGGACAACTGTCGCGATGAGCGCGTCGGAGGGTGCAATCATGACCATGGCTACCACGCTGGCAAGATGCCTGCGCAACAAGCAGAGCCGGTTCGACACAGTTCTTCACCCCTACAGCCCCAGCAGCATGGCTACTGCGCAGGCTGCGCATATTCCCGGAGACCGATTGGCCAAGACCGTTTTGCTGGAAGACAACAGAGGCTACATTGCGGCCGTGATCCCTTCCACGCACCACCTGAAACTGTCGGAGATCTGCGAGCAGACCGGCCGCAAGCTGTCACTTGCACATGAGGATGGCGTGCGCGAAGTGTTCAGGGACTGCAGCCTCGGAGCGATCCCGCCGGTCGGTATGGCATACGGCACGCAGACCTGGCTCGACGACAGCCTGCTGACGCATCCCGACGTCTACTTCGAAGCGGGCGACCACCAGGAACTGGTGCACATGAGCACCGAGCAATTCGTCGACCTGATGGCCGACGCACGGCGTGGGCATTTTGCGCACCGGATGATGTAGGGCAGGGACCTCCACCGGAAGGCCAAACGGCCGGCGAGCGCCGGCCGTTTGCCATTGCACCGACGGCCGTCCCAGGCCCGGAATGGCCGCCGGGCTGACTGGCCTTGCCGCGCCTTACTCGGCAGCGATGACGTTGGCGGCGGCCACCACCACGGCAGCAATGCGGCCTACATCGCGCAGCTGCTGCGCCGTCATGCCTTGCTCGTTCTTGAGCAGTGCGTAGTGCGACTTGATGCAGAAGTGGCACTTGCCGACGATGGACGCGGCCAGCGCGTACATCTCGAAGCGGCGCTTGTCCACGCCGCCATGCGTGGCGTACGCGTTCATGCGCAGGCCGGCCGGCTGGGTGGCGAGATCGGGATCGTCGGCCATCTCGACGAACGGATACCACACGTTGTTCATGCCCATCAGCGCGGCCGCCGTCAGCACCGCGCTGGTTTCCTCGGGCGACAGCACGCCAGCATCGCGGATCGCATCGACGATCACGCGGCTCTTGGCGGCGAACGCCGCAGCCAGCGCTACCGCGACCGCATCGTTGCCTTCCAGCGAGGAGCGGGCGATGGTGCCGTCCAGGTTCAGGCGGATATCCTTGGCGTAGTCGGGGATGAGGCCTTTAATCGTGCTGAGGAATTCCATACAAATCTCCTATCGGTAGGGGCTCAAAAAACCCGCCATGGCGGGTTTTGAGGTGCGGGCCGAAGCCCGCCGCGCAATCGCCGCAAACGGCCGGCAACAGGTCACCGGCAGTTTTTGCAGCATGCCAGCTGTGCTACAGCTTACAGCGTGGCGCCGCCAACAGCGCGGTTGCACGGGCACAGTTCGTCGGTTTGCAGGCCGTCGAGGATACGCAGCACTTCCTCCGGGTTACGGCCGACGTTCAGGTTGTTCACCGACACGTGCTGGATGACATTGGTCGGATCGACGATGAAGGTGGCGCGCAGGGCAACGCCGGCAGCGTGGTCACGCACGCCCAGCTGGTCGATCAGCGAGCCGGTCACGTCGGCGAATTGCCATTGGTCCAGCTTGTTCAGGTCCTTGTGCTCGCGGCGCCATGCCAGCTTGACGAATTCGTTGTCGGTCGAGCCGCCCAGCACGATCGCGTCGCGGTCGGCGAAGTCGCCGTTGAGCTTGGCGAAGGCCACGATTTCGGTCGGGCACACGAAGGTGAAGTCCTTCGGGTAGAAGTAAATGACCTTCCACTTGCCTTCGAACGACTTCTCGGTGATGTCTTCAAAGGCCGACTGGCCATTCTCTTCATGGTTGTTGAAACCCGGCTTGACACCGACGACGTGGAAGGCTTCGATCTTGTCACCAACGGTCTTCATAGACTGCTCCTGGATACGGTTGAAGAGAGACGCTTGCGCTGTGCAAGCCAGGCCTTGACCGGGTCAGGACCTGGCTGCCGCGCAACGAACATGGATTATGCGTCATCCCCGGGGGGCGGGGCTAATTGATATTCTCAAAGAGCCCGATAGCCACAGGCGGGGAGCCGCGCGTCCGGCAGTGCGCGTCGACCGGTGATGTTGGTGGCGCCATGTTGCGGCGCGATGTCAAGCGCAGCCATTTCACCCCGTTTCGGCTATTTTGGCCATTTTGGCCATTTCGCCCGGTAACAGCGGTACGTCCAGCCCTGCCGGAAGCAGGGAGTCTACCCCAGCCGGGCGGCCGAGGTGAAACCCAGGCGGTTCAGGCCGCCTTGCCGGCAGGTTCGGCATAGGCGTGTTGCCGGCCGCCGCGGAAGATCACCAGCGTGGCGACCAGCCCGCACGCGGCGGCGAACATCAGCCACAGGCCGGGGGCGGCCTTGTTGCCGGTGCTGTGGATCAGGTAGGTCGAGATGGCCGGCGTGAAGCCGCCGAACAGCGCCGTGGCCAGGCTGTAGGCCAGCGAGAAGCCCGCGGTGCGCACGGCAGGCGGCATCACTTCGGTCAGCGTCACCACCATGGCGCCGTTATAGCTGCCGTACAGGAAAGACAGCCACAGTTCGACCATCAGCAGGCGGCCGAACGACGGCTCGGCCACCAGCCAGGACACGGCCGGATAAGCGGTGAGCAGCGTGGCGATGGTGAAGATCACCAGCAGCGGCTTGCGGCCCACGCGATCGGACAGGGCGCCCATCAGCGGCAGCCAGATGAAGTTGGACAGCCCCACGCACATGGTGACGATCAGGTTGTCCACGTCGTCGAGCTTGAGCACGGTCTTGCCGAAGGTCGGCGTGTAGGCGGTGATCATGTAGAACGACACCGTCGTCATCACCACCATCATGCAGCCGGCCACGATGATGCGCCAGTTGGCCAGCATCGAGCGGTAGATCTCGTTGATGCTGGGGCGATGCTTGCGGGTCTTGAATTCCTCGGTTTCCTCCAGCGAGCGGCGGATCAGGAAGAGGAAGGGCACGATCAGGCAGCCGATCAGGAACGGCACGCGCCAGCCCCATTCACCCATCTGCTCGGGCGACAGCATGGAGTGCAGGATCACGCCGAGCAGGCCGGCGAAGATCACCGCCACCTGCTGGCTGGCCGATTGCCAGGCCACGTAGAAGCCTTTCTTGCCGGGTTTGGCGATTTCCGCCAGGTAGACCGACACACCGCCCAGCTCGACGCCGGCCGAGAAGCCCTGCAACAGGCGGCCCGCCAGCACCAGCAGCGGCGCGGCCACGCCGATGGACGCATAGCCCGGCACGCAGGCGATCAGCAAGGTGCCGAGCGCCATCAGGACCAGGGTCAGGATCAGCCCCTTGCGGCGGCCGTGATGGTCGATATAAGCGCCGAGCACAATGGCGCCAAGCGGCCGCATCAGGAAGCCCGCGCCGAAGGTGGCGAGGGAAAGCATCAACGAAGCGAACTCGTTGCCGCTGGGGAAAAACGTCTTGGCGATGGCGGCAGCGTAGAAGCCGTACACCATGAAGTCGTACATTTCCAGGAAGTTGCCGCTGACAACGCGGAACACGGTACGGAACCCGTGCTGCTGGGTGGGGGAGCTTGACATGTGGCTGTCTCTCTCAGACGCCGCCGGTGGGCTCCGGTGGCTTGATTTTGGTCGGGCGCCAGCCAGGCATCGGATCCGCTTTGCGGGGGGAAGCACCTTGGCTGGACTGGGTCTTGGGGGTGTCCTGCTGATGGCGGCAAGTTTGCGCGCGAAGGGCTGTCATTACGCTGTCAATGGGCTTTCAATTTGCTATCAGTAGCTGTCGAAAACCTGTCAGTGGAGGGGGATTTGGTGAGGTTATTAGGGTTAATGCTGGGGTGGGTGCTTTGGGGGTAACTTTGGTGGTGTGCGGGGTTAAAGTCAAAATCAAAATCAAAGGCTCTAAAGTCAAAGTCAACTGCAGTTTCACCACCCCTGCGGGGCGGCGACCTACTTTCTTGTCTCGCCAAGAAAGTAGGCAAAGAAGGCGACCCGGATGCGGCGAAACACTCCTCGTCGTCGGACCAAAAGAGCGGCCGGAGGCCAAACTCGCATCGCCTTAAGGCGATACTCAAACATGGCCTCCTCTTCTCCGCTCTTTTGGTCCGACGACGAGGCGCCGCATACGGGGAGTCATATCGCCACGGCTCGCTTCGCATCGCCATGGGTGTGGCCCGCTTCGCGTGCGGGCCACACGGCTACGCCGAATCGTTGACGGGCGGCCGCGTTCTGCGGGCGAAGACGAAGGTGTGTAATTCGGGGGGAGTCGGGGCAGGGGCAGCAGGTCAACACATGACTGCAGGGTCCGGACCTGCACAATCCAGAATCAGGAAATACAGCGCCGGTTTCGTAGGCCCCCAGGGGCCACCTGTCACGCGATGCGAAGCGAGCCGTGTTGGTGTTAGATGCCGTATGGGGCGCCTCGTGGCCAGTTCAAAAGAGCGGAGAAGAGGGGGCCATGTTTGAGTATCGCCTTAAGGCGATGCGAGTTTGGCCCCCGGCCGCTCTTTTGAGCTGGCCACGAGGGGGTTTTGAGCCCCATCCGGCGCGCCTTCTTTGCCTACTTTCTTGGCAAGACAAGAAAGTAGGTCGCCTCCCCGAAGGGGAGGTGAAACTGCAGTTGACTTTGAAGTTAAGCCGTTAAGCCGTTGATTTTGATTTTGATCTCCCAAATCCAAAACCCAAAACCTACGCCCGCCTGAAAAACGCACTAACCACCAGGCCAGTAGCCGGCGGCGGCCGATTAGCCAGCATCAGCCTCCCGCCATTCCTCTGCAGGATCCGGTTGACGATCGACATCCCCAACCCGGCCCCCTTGGCCTCGCTGCGAGCGCCGTCCAGCCGGTAGAACGGCCTGGTCAGCAACGGCAATTGCGCATCCGGCACCCCACTGCCATGGTCGGCCACCGTCAACACGGCTTCCTTGTCCTCGATCCGCGTGCTGATCTCGACCACGGCCATGCCGTTGTCTTCGTCCTTGGCATAGCGCCGCGCGTTTTCGACCAGGTTGTCCAGGATGCGCTGTACTTCCATGCGATTGGCCACGGCCATGACCGGCTCGCTGGCGCGTACGTGCACGCGCACGTCGTCGTGCGCGCCGTAGACGCTGACCGCGTCCTGTACCAGGGCCGAGAGATCGACTGGCTCGACGGTTTCCAGCGCCGGCCGCGCGTAGTTGAGGAACTGCCCGATGATGGCGTCCATCTGTTCGATGTCGGCGATCATCGCTTCGCGGGTGGTGTTATCCACGGGCGACATTTCGGTTTCCAGGCGCAGCCGGGTGAGCGGCGTGCGCAAGTCGTGCGAAATGCCGGCGAGCATCACCACGCGGTCGTCATCGAGCTGGCGCAGGTCGCGCACCATCTGGTTGAAGCTGTGATTGGCCTGCGATACTTCGCTGGCGCCATGCTCGGGCAGGGTGGGCGGGTCGCCGCCGCCGCCGATCGCGCGCGCGGCGTTGGCCAGGCGCTTGAGCGGGTGATTGACCAGCGACGTGATGAAGGCCGCCCCGATGATCGATAGCAGCAGCGCGGCGATACTCCACCAGAGCCACTGGATGCCCGAGACGCGCTCGAAGCGCTCCGGGCTGATGGCGACCCAGTAGTCGTCGCCCTCGATCTCGAAACTGACCCACACGCCGGGAATGTCGTTCACGGTGGTGGCGATCACGGTGTCCTCGCCCAGGCGGCTGCGGATCTCCTGCTGAACCAGGGAATTCAGGAAGGGATTGGCCGTGGGCAAGGTGAAATCGTCGTCTTTCTCGCGCGGGTAGACCTTGATGCCTTCGTTCTGCACCAGGTCGAGCAGCAGGAAGCGCCGCCGCGCGGGATCGGAATAAAGCAGGGCTGCGCGCGTGAGCTTGACCACGCTGACCACCTGCATGGCGACCTGCTGGGCGCGCGGCGCGCGTTCGAAGAGCCGATAGCTCTGGAACCAGACTCCCAGCGAGATCGCCAGCAAGAGGGCGATCAGAATGAAGGTTCGCCAGAACAGCGAACCGAACACACGCGTAGCCGTGCGGCTGATGACAGTCGCCACGATGTGCGGCGCCTTACTTCACGCCATCGGGGATGAAGACGTAGCCGAGGCCCCAGACCGTCTGGATGAAGCGCGGGTTGCCCGGGTCGGGCTCGATCAGCTTGCGCAGGCGCGAGATCTGCACGTCGAGGCTGCGGTCGAATACTTCGTATTCGCGGCCGCGCGCCATTTCCATCAGCTTCTCGCGCGACAGCGGCTGGCGCGGGTGGCGGGCGAAGACCTTGAGCACCGAGAATTCCCCGGTGGTCAGGGTGATTTCTTCGTCGTTCTTGGTCAGGGTGCGCGTGGCGAGATTGAGCACGAAATCGCCAAAAGCAAAGGTTTCCGGCGTTTCGGAAGGCGCGCCGGGGACTTCGGCGGGGCCCTTGCGGCGCAGCACGGCGTGGATACGGGCGATCAGCTCGCGCGGGTTGAAGGGCTTGGGCAGGTAGTCGTCGGCACCCATCTCGAGGCCGACGATGCGATCGACATCCTCACCCTTGGCGGTGAGCATGATGATGGGCGTCTGGTCGTTGGCGCCGCGTAGCCGGCGGCAGATCGACAGGCCGTCCTCGCCCGGCATCATCAGGTCGAGTACTAGCAGGTCGAAACGCTCGCGCAACCAGAGCTTGTTCATCGCGGTGGCGTTTTCCGCCACCAGTACCGTGAAGCCCTGTTCGCCAAGGTAACGGCGCAGCAGGTCGCGCAGACGGGGGTCGTCGTCTACGACGAGAATCTTGTGGCTGGTGTTTTCCATGGCGGTATCTTAGCGACAATCGCTTTCGGTCAAAATGGCTTAACAAAAGGTTACATACTTTACCCCGTGGTATGGCGGCGCGCATCCACCCTGCGTTTACACTGCCGCATACCGTTTCCGGAGCCGCTCCCACGGGGCTTTTCGTGGGTTTCCGCCGTGATGTTTCACTGCCATGACGTGGCCAGGCGGGGCTACCGGACTTCCGGCTTCCGGGGGCCTGACAGCCACCGCACCCGAAGCCAAAACCGCCATTATCAATGAAAGTCACCTGCAAGCGCGCCGGGATCACTCTTTATCGCGTCGGCGCGGCTGTTGCACTGCTGCTGGCCGCCAGCGCCGGATACCCCCAATCGCCTGGCATGGCGCAGTTGCTGTCCGGCGCCGGCAAGGCGAATTCCCGGGAGGGCGGGGGCCGCAACGAGCGCGAGCGCCATGGCCAGGACGAGGCGCGGGCACGCGGCAAGTACCGCGGCGAGCGTGAAGTGACCGAGCGCCTTCCCCGTGGCTCCGCGCACGACAGGCTGTCGCCCGACGAGCGGCGCAAGCTGCGCCAGAACCTCTACGAACTCGGGCGGGAAATGTACCAGGGCGGTTGAGGCCGCATACGTGGAGCAGCTTGCCACGGTACGCGGCGCGCGGGGTATCGGCGTCCGTCCTACTTCCGGCTACCGGACTTTTCCCGCGGGATATCGCATCGTGGTATCCCTTCAGGGCAGTCCGGCGTGCGGCACCTCGACTTCGGTGGTCAGGATATGGCCCAGCCGCGAGGCCCGGCGTTCCGCCTCGTCGAAGCTGGGGGCCGCCGCCAGGAACAGCGTAGTGCCGCGCGGTCCTCCCAGCGCCGCTGCATAGATGCCCGTTCCGCAGGCAATTTCCTCGTCGATCCGGCCGCCCGGCATCACGCGCAATACGCGGTTGCCGATGGCGTCGGCAACCCAGAGCGCGCCTTCGGCATCCTGCGCGCAGCCATCCGGCGCGACCCTGGCGTTGCCCATGATCTGGGCCAGATCCGTGCCGGCGGGCTGGCTGCCGAACAGCGCCCAGTCGCGCCTTGGGCCGAGGGAGCCGTCCTCGGACAGGTCGAAGGCCGAAATGCGGTTGCCAAGCGTCTCTCCCACCACCAGGGTCTTGCCGTCAGGCGTGATGGCCGAGCCGTTGGGGAAGAACAGGCCCTCGGCCACCACCGTGACCGACCCATCCGGATCCACCCGCGCCAGGCTGGCGGTCTGCATCGGTGCGCCGGCCATCAGGTCGAAGCCGAAATTGCCGACATAGGCGCGTCCCTGCCGGTCGACCACCATGTCGTTGCCATGGCCCGTGGCCACGGCGGACAGGTCGGCATGCACTGCGAGGCTGCCGTCGGTTTCGCGCCGCAGCAGCTTGCGGTCGCGCATCGAGACGACCAGCAGGCGCCCGTCGGGCAACCAGCCAAGGCCGGAGGGTTGCTGCGGCACCTCGGCAATCGGCTCGACGGCGCCGTCCAGGCTCACCGCCAGCACCCGATGGGTGTAGAAATCCGACAGCCAGAGCCGCCCCTCGTGCCAGCGCAGTCCTTCCAGGAAGGTGTGGCCGCTGGTCAGAACCGACAGTTTGCGTTGCGCCATGCGTGGTCTCCGTCGCGATCTTTCGATCTTGTGGTTGGATGTGCCTACATCCAATACGATTTGTGGCGGGACCGCAAGCGTGCCGTGCCGCCGGCCTTAGCCGCGCGGCTGGAAATGCCGCAGGAAATCGACGAAGACCTCGGCCGCCAGCTGGGCGTCGCCGGCGGTGATGGTCTCGAGCGGATTGTGGCTGATGCCGCCGTTGCCGCAGCGCACAAACAGCATGGCCACATCGGTGATGCGGTGCATCATCATGGCGTCGTGGCCGGCGCCCGAGGGCAGTTCGAAGGCCTGCAGGCCGCGCTTTCTCAGCACCGCGCCGAACTGGTCCATCAGCCAGCGTGCGCACGGCGCATTGTTGACCGGCGTGACGCGCTCTATGCCGGCCGTGAGGCCGCGGCGCGCGGCAATGTCCTGGATGCCGGCCAGGATATCGGCGATGGCAGCCTCGCGAATGCCATCCTCGCCGGCGCGGATATCCATGGAGAACACGCATTCGGCGGGAATCACGTTGCTGGAACCGTTCGGTACCTGCAACTGGCCCACGGTGCCGACCAGCGTGGGCGCTTCGGCGCAGCGCCGCTCCACCAGCAGCACCATCTCGGCGGCGGCCGCGGCGGCGTCCTTGCGCATCGTCATGGGCGTGGTGCCGGCGTGGCTCGCCAGCCCCTGCACGCGCACCTGGAAGCGGCTGCTGCCGGCGATCTGCGTCACCACGCCGAGCGGCAGGCCGTGGTGCAGCAGAACCGGTCCCTGTTCGATATGGACCTCGACGAAGCCATGCAGGGTGGCGGGGTCCACCGCCGCGGCCCGCAGCGCGTCGATGCTGCCCGCGCCCGGCAGGCCGGAGCCGGCCAGTGCTGCGCGCATGGTCACGCCGTCGGTATCGGCGCGCTCCAGCAGGGCAGGGTCGAAACGGCCCGCCAGCACGCTGCTGGCGAGGAAGCTGGTCTTGAAGCGCAGGCCCTCCTCTTCGGCAAAGGCCACCACATCGAAGTGGTAAGGCAGGCGGATGCCGGCCGCGTTGAGCGCGCCGGCCACGGCGACCGGCAGCAGGATGCCGAGCCGGCCATCGTAGCGGCCGCCGTTGCGCACCGTGTCGAAGTGCGAGCCGGTCATCAGCACGCGCGCGGCCTCGCCCACGGCCGGATCGGCGGCATAGCGGCCGATCACGTTGCCGATCGCATCGATGCGGACCTGCATGCCCGCCGCCGCCATCCATTCGGCCAACTGGGCCTGCGCGGCGCGATGAGCCGGGGTCAGGTAGGCGCAGGTCAGGCCGCCCTCCATATCCGAGAAGCGGGCCAGCGCGGCCGCCTGGTCGAGAATGGCCTGGCCAAGCGGGAGGGAGGGGAGAGATGAGGTCATGGCAGGAAGGCGGGGCGGGAAACGATGAGGGCAGGGGGGGCGCCCGGGCAGGGCGAGGGCGCCGCGGATTCGCGTCAGCAGGCTCAGCGGTTGCGCATCCAGGTCTTCCAGGCGATCCATAGCTTGCGCATCGGCGTCAGCGAGATACGCTGGTTCAGCACCTGGAAATCGCTGGCTTCGAGTTCGTCCAGCAGCGTCTGGTAGATCGCACCCATGACCAGCCCGGCCCGCTGGGCGCGGCGGTCGGCGGCGGGCAGCAGCGCCAGCGCCTCGCGGTACAGCGTGCGGGACTGTTCGGCCTGATGCCGCATCAATGCCACGAAACGGTCCGAATGCGTGCCCTGGTTGATCTCCGAGACCGGCACCTGGAAGCGCTGCAGCGTATTGACCGGCAGGTAGATCCGGCCGCGCCGCGCATCCTCGCCCACATCGCGCAGGATGTTGACCATCTGCAGCGACAGGCCCAGCTTTTCGGCGAATTCCAGCGTATCAGGATGTTGATGGCCGAAGATACGGGCGCTCATGGTGCCAACCACGCCCGCCACGCAATGGCAGTAACGCCTGAGCGCGATGTCATCGAGGTAGCGCGACTGGGTCAGGTCCATCTCCATGCCTTCCAGCACTTCGCCGAACATCGGCTGGGTCAGGCCATACGCCTGCACGTGCGGCTGGAGGGCCTTGGTGACAGGGTGGGTCGGCGCGCCCTTGAACATCTGTCCAAGCTCGTTGCGCCACCAGGCGAGCTGCTGGTGGGCGACGCTGTCGTCCTGGGTGTCGTCGACGATATCGTCGACCTCCCGGCACCAGGCGTAGAGGGCGGTAATGGCCTGGCGCCGGTCCGGCGGCAGGAACAGGAAGCTGTAATAGAAGCTGGAGCCGCTCTGCGCGGCTTTCTCTTGGCAGTACTGATCGGGCGTCACGCCGTTCTCGGGTGGGTGAAATGGGGGGCTTTACGACGCGCCGGATTGTAGCATTGCGCTTGCGCGGCCTTGCAGCATGCTCCGTGCGGATCATCGGCTACAGGCCGGGCGGGACGCACTGCAAAAACACAGGTGCGTAACGAAGCCGATCCGTGTACATGCACTGCGGCCTTTTGCCTCAGCCAGCGTGGCGCCCGCCCGCGCCTTGGCGTGGATCCATTTTCCTCGCGCCCTCGAGTCGCGTTTTTTCAAACGTATGGCCGCCAGCGTCGTTTGACGCCTTTGGGTACACCCCGTAATATTGCTGACCGGTGAGTTATTAATTGACCAGCCATTAATTGACCCGCCGCTTCGCGTAGTACCCGCCGTTCCACCGATTTCACGCTTAACTCATGCCAGTGCCTTGTCCCAGGCCAGAAGTTGCGGCCGTCGATGTGCCTTTTTGTGCTCTTTCTGGTGTTGGCGGGGCTGCCGCGGCAACGTCAGGCGGCGGTGGCCCCCGCGTGCGGCGCTTTCGCGCCCTGTTTGCGTTGCCGGTGCTTGCCGGCCTGCTGGTGGTGCTTGGCGGCTGCAACCGGCAGCCGGAACGCGCGCCGGAAGTCCGCCCCGTACGCCTGATGCAGTTGCAGCCCGGCGCCGGCAAGACGGATTTCGAGTTCTCCGGCGACGTGCGGCCGCGGATCGAGTCGCGGCTGGGTTTCCGGGTCGGCGGCAAGATTGCCGCGCGCCTGGTCGACGTGGGCGCCACCGTCCGCAAGGGCCAGCCGCTGGCGCGCCTGGACCCGACCGACCTGGGCCTGGCGGAAGCGGGCTCGCGCGCCCAGTATGACGCGGCCAAGACCGACCGCGACCTGGCCGAGGCCGATCTCAAGCGTTACAACGAACTGTTCGCCAAGAAATTCATCAGCGCCGCCGAGCAACAGCGCCGCCAGGCTACCTATGATTCGGCGGTCTCCCGCCTGCGCCAGGCCGAGGCAGCGCTGCGCAACCAGGCCAACCAGACCACCTATGGCGTCCTGACTGCCGATGCCGACGGCGTGGTGACCCTGATCGATGCCGAGGTTGGCCAGGTGGTGACGGCTGGCCAGTCGGTGGTGCGGGTGGCGCAGACCGCCGAGAAGGAAGTGGCCGTCGGGCTGCCGGAGGACCAGGTCGAGCGCCTGCGCGGCATTGCCGACGTGACGGTGCGGACCTGGGCCGAGCCCGGCCGCCCGCTGCCGGGCCATGTGCGCGAAATCTCCCCCATGGCCGACCCGGTGACGCGGACCTATGCCGCCCGCATCAGCGTCCCCAACCCGCCGGCCGATTTCAAGTTCGGCATGACCGCGGTGGTGACCTTCACCCGCACGGGCGACAACGCCGCGCTGCGGGTGCCGCTGTCCGCGCTGCTGCAGCAACAGGGCGGCAACCAGGTCTGGGTGTACAACGCCGCGGCGGGCACGGTGAATCCGGTCCCGGTGACGCTGGGTGACCTCCAGGGCAACGAGATCGAGGTCAAGCAGGGCCTGTCGCCCGGCCAGACCATCGTCACCGCGGGCGTGCACCTGCTCAAGCCGGGCCAGAAGGTGAGGCCGCTGCAGGCCGTGGCGAGCGCGCCGGCCGCGCGCAACTGAGGCGCGCGGCATGGATCATTCCCGCTTCAACCTTTCCCGCTGGGCCCTCGAGCACCAGCCGCTGACCCGTTACCTGCTGGTGGTGCTGCTGCTGGGCGGGCTCATTGCCTTCTTCCAGCTCGGCCAGGACGAGGACCCGCCCTTTACCTTCCGCGTGATGGTGGTGCAGGCGTTCTGGCCCGGCGCCACCGCCGAGCAGATCGCGGTGCAGGTCACCGACAAGATCGAGCGCCAGATGCAGGAAGTGCCCTACGCCGACAAGATCCGCAGCTTCTCCAAGCCGGGCGAGACCACGGTGATCTTCCAGCTCAAGGACACCTCGCCGGCCAAGGATACCGCCCAGATCTGGTACACCGTGCGCAAGAAGGTCGGCGACATCGCGCAGACCCTGCCGCCGGGTGTGCGCGGGCCTTACTTCAACGACGAGTTCGGCGACGTGTACGGCTCCATCTACGCGCTCTCCGCCGACGGCTTCAACTACAAGGAACTGCGCGAATACGCCGACCTGGTGCGCCAGCAACTGCTGCGCGTGCCGTCGGTGGCGAAGGTGTCGCTGATCGGGCTGCAGGACGAGAAGGTCTATATCGAATTCAACCAGGCCCGCTTCGCCCAGCTCGGGCTCGACATCAATGCGATCGCCGACCAGATCTCGCAGCAGAACAGCATGAACGCCAGCGGCGTGCTGGTGACGCCCGGCGACAACCTGCAGGTGCGCCTGTCGGGCCAGTTCGCCAAGGTGGAAGACCTTGAAAACCTGGTGCTGCGCGGCCCCAACGGCATCGCCAACATCCGCCTGGGCGATATCGCCCATGTCTATCGCGGCTACGTCGATCCGCCCGCGAGCAAGATGCGCTTCCAGGGCAAGGAGGTGATCGGCCTCGGCATCTCGATGGAGAAGGGCGGCGATATCATCGCGCTGGGCAAGAACCTGCGCGGCGCGACGGATGGCCTGCGCGGGCAGTTGCCGGTCGGCATCGAGCTGGACCAGGTGCAGAACCAGCCCGAGGCGGTCGAGCGGTCGGTGGGCGAGTTCGTGCAGGTGCTGATCGAGGCGGTGGTGATCGTGCTGGGCGTGAGCTTTGTCTCGCTCGGCCTGCATACCAGGCCGCTGCGGCTGGACGTGCGCCCGGGGCTGGTGGTCGCGCTGACCATTCCGCTGGTGCTGGCCGTCACCTTCCTGTTCATGAACATGTTTGGCATCGGCCTGCACAAGATCTCGCTGGGGGCGCTCATCGTGGCGCTCGGGCTGCTGGTCGACGACGCCATCATCGCGGTGGAGATGATGGTGCGCAAGCTGGAGGAGGGCTTCTCCAAGATGGAGGCGGCGACCTTCGCCTATACCTCCACCGCCATGCCCATGCTCACCGGCACGCTGATCACGGCCGCGGGTTTCCTGCCGGTGGGGCTGGCGCGCTCCACCGTGGGCGAATACACCTTCGCCATCTTCGCGGTGACCGCCATGGCGCTGGTGCTGTCGTGGCTGGCCGCGGTCTACTTCACGCCCTACCTGGGCTACCTGCTGCTCAAGGCCCGGCCGGCCGGCGGGGGCGAGCAGCACGAAGTGTTCGACACGCCGTTCTACAACCGCTTCCGGCGGCTGGTGAACTGGTGCGTGACCTGGCGCAAGACGGTGATCGTCATCACCCTGGTGGCCTTTGGTCTTGGTCTCTATGCCTTCAAGTTCGTCGAGAAGCAGTTCTTCCCGGATTCGAGCCGGCCGGAGCTGATGGTGGAGCTCTGGCTGCCCGAAGGCAGCAGCTTCGCCCAGACCGAGAGAGAGGCAAAACGCTTCGAGGCCGCGTTGCGGGGCGACAGCGAGATTGCCAGCCTGACGACCTTCGTCGGCAGCGGCGCGCCGCGCTTTTACCTGCCGCTTGACCAGATCTTCCCGCAAACCAATGTGGCGCAGGTGATCGTGATGCCCACCGACGTGGCGCTGCGCGATCGCGTACGGGCGCGCGTGACCAGCCTGCTGGCGAGCGACTTCCCGCAGCTGCGCGGACGCGTCAAGCTGTTGCCGAACGGCCCGCCGGTGCCGTACCCTGTGCAGTTCCGCGTGATCGGGCCGGATGCCGCCGGCGTGCGCAAGCTGGCCGACGAGGTCAAGGCGGTGATGAGCGCCAACCCCAACACGGTGGGCGTCAACGATAACTGGAACGAGAGCGTCAAGGTGCTGCGCCTGGATATCGACCAGGACAAGGCGCGCGCGCTGGGGGTCAGCACCACCGCCATCGCGCGCGTGACCCAGACTGTGCTGACGGGCGTGGCGGTGGGGCAATACCGCGACGGCGACAAGCTGATCGAGATCCTGATGCGGGCCCCGCGCAACGAGCGCGACGCGATGTCGGACCTGCAGAACATGCTGGTGCCCACCACCAGCGGCCGCGTGGTGCCGCTGACCCAGGTGGCGCGCATCGCCTTCCGTTCGGAGCCGGGCGTGATCTGGCGGGAGAACCGCGATTTCGGCGTGACGGTGCAGTCCGACGTGGTGGACGGCATCCAGGGGCCCACCGTGACGGCGCAGATCAATCCCAAGCTGGACAAGCTGCGCGCGCAGCTGCCGGCCGGCTACCGTATTGCGGTGGCGGGCGCGGAAGAAGAGAGCGGCAAGGCCGGCGCCTCGATCGCCGCGCAGTTGCCGCTGTGCATCTTCATCATCTTCACGCTGCTGATGCTGCAGTTGCACAGCTTCTCGCGCTCGCTGATGGTGTTCCTGACCGGGCCGCTGGGGCTGATCGGCGCGGCGGCCACGCTGCTGCTGCTGAGCGCGCCGATGGGATTCGTGGCGCAGCTCGGCATCACCGCGCTGCTGGGCATGATCATCCGCAACTCGGTGATCCTGGTCGACCAGATCGAGCAGGATGTGCGCGCCGGCGAGGCGGTCTGGGACGCCATCGTGGAATCGGCGGTGCGCCGCTGCCGCCCGATCATCCTGACCGCGGCGGCGGCCGTGCTGGCCATGATCCCGCTGTCGCGCTCGGCCTTCTGGGGGCCCATGGCGGTCGCCATCATGGGCGGGCTGGTCATTGCTACGGCATTGACCCTGCTGTTCCTGCCGGCGCTGTACGCGGCGTGGTTCCGGGTCAAGGCACCGGCGCCGGGGCCAGCTTTGCCGGCGCGCTGAGCGCGCGCCGGACCGTGCCCGGCCGGGTCAGGCCGCCGGGCGCGTTTGCCGGGTGTTACATCGCCTCGAAGACCACATCCTGCGCGCCCTCCCACAGCACCTTGGTGCCCAGCGCGCGAAGATTCTCCTTGCCTTCCACGATGGTCAGGAAGTGGTTGCCGGCCAGCTGGCCCATCTTGCTGGCGAAGCAGCAGCTGCCGTAGGCCAGGATGATCTCGGTCTCGCTGTAGCCGCCCGGGTAGAACAGGATGTCGCCCACGGAGGGGTGGCTGGTGTGGTTCTCGAAATCCACCCCCAGCTTGAATTCGCCCAGCGGGATCCAGCAGCCTTCGCCGCTCCAGCGGACGTGGATCAGCTTTTGCCGGTAGGGCAGCAGCTTGCTGAAGGCCGCTACGGTCCGCGGGGCATCGGGATGGGTTGCGGCGACGAACTGGTAGCCGCCGGCGGTGATACGGATACGGGCCATTCAGGCTCTCCTTGGGTGATCGGGGTTGGGGGTTCGGCTGCTTCAGCTTAGCGCCGCCACCAGCGTTTCTGCAAATGCAATCAGGCTGCGGTCGCTGCCGGCGGGGCCCATCAGCGAGATGCCAAGGGGTGCGCCGGCGCGGCCGGACAGCGGCAGGCTCAGCTGCGGGAAGCCCGACAGCGGCGCCAGGCAGAGGGTTTGCGCCGACAGGTTGCGATAGGTTTCGAGTTCGTCGCCGGCGGCGTCCGACAGTGGCGCGATGTCGGGCATGGCCGGCAGGATCAACACGCCGTCATTGCCGAGCAGCGCCGCCAGGTGGGCGGTGAAGGCGCGGCGGATCGCGCTGGAGGCATCGAACTGCGCGGCCGTGACGCGCTTGGAGAAGGCGAAGCGCGCGGCCACGTCCGGGCCGAGCTGCAGGCCGTACTGCTCGATCATGGCGCCATCCGTCTGCCACGCTTCCCAGCCTTGCACGTAGCGGAAAGCCCACCAGATGGCTTCCAGCGGGCGATCCGCCACCGTGACCGGCGCGGCCTTGCCGACGGCCGCCTCGACCCTGGCCACCACCGGCAGCAGCGCGTCCAGCGCGGCCGGCGTGGGCATGCGGAACAGGTCTTCGGCAAGCAGCAGGCGCGGGCTGGGCGGGAGGGGGTTGGCATCGTCGCCAAGCAGCACGTCGGCCACGCGGGCAAAGGTGCCGATATCCCGCGCGAAGAAGCCGCAGGTATCGAAGCTGCCGCACAGCGCCAGGCATTGCGCCAGCGAGACGCGGCCGTGGCTGGGGCGGATGCCGAACAGGCCGCAATGGCTGGCCGGCGCGCGCACCGACCCGCCGGTGTCGGTGCCGAGCGCGAAATCGCAGAGCCCGCTGGACACGGCGGAGGCCGATCCGGAGGACGAACCGCCGGTGATGCGTCCCGGGGCGGCGCCGTTCACCGGCGCGCCGTAGTGGGCGTTCTTGCCGTTCATCGAGAACGCCAGCTCATCGGTATGCGTCTTGCCGACGAAGGCGGCGCCGGCGTCGAGCAGGCGCTGCACGGCGGGCGCGGTGGCGGTCTTGACGCCTGACATCGCCAGTACGTGGGGGTTGCCCCCGCCGGTCGGGTAGCCGGCCACGTCGAACAGGTCCTTGGCGGCGAAGGTGAGGCCGGCGAGCGGTCCGGCCGGGGCGTTGGCGACAGGCGCTGCCGGGTAGGGCAGGAAGGCGTGGGAGGGATGGGCGGCGAGGTTCATGGGTGCGGTAACGGTCGGGGAAGCAATCAGTAAAGGCGAGATCGGCGCGGCATGCACGGATGGCACGCAATGCGTGCCATCCGTCATTGGCATCGACGCCGGACGGTCAGGCCACGGCCTTGGCCGCGGCAACCGTTTCGTCGGCCAGCACGCAGCTCACGCGATGCCCGCCGCCGAGCGCAATGGCCTGCGGCACCGCTTCCAGGCATTGCGCGCGCGCATGCGGGCAGCGCGGCGCGAAGCTGCAGCCGGGCGGCAGGGCCGACAGGTCCGGCGGCGAGCCGGCGATGGTCGCGAGCCGTTGCCCGCGGTCCATGCCGTGCTGGCGGCTCCGCAGCAGGGCGACGGTGTACGGGTGGCGCGCTTCGCGCAGGATGGTGCGGATCGGGCCTTCCTCGACGATGCGTCCGCCATACATCACGGCCACGCGGTCGGCGATCTCCACCGCCGCGCCGATATCGTGGGTGACGAACACGATCGACAGGCCCAGCTCGCGCTGCAGTTCGCGCAACAGGATCAGCACCTGGATCTGCACGGTGGCGTCGAGCGCGGTGGTGGGCTCGTCGGCCAGCAGCACCTTGGGCGTGGCCGACAAGGCCAGCGCGATCATGGCGCGCTGGCGCATGCCGCCGGACATCTCGTGCGGATAGGCCGCCAGGCGCCGCTCCGGGCTGGGAATGCGCACGGCTTCCAGCGCGCGCAGCGCCCGCTGGCGCGCCTCGGCGGCGGACACCCTGGCATGGGTGCGAATGCACTCGATGATCTGCTGGCCGACCGTGTAGACCGGGTCCAGCGCCAGCAGGGGCTCCTGGAACACCATCGCCACCTTGCCGCCGCGCAGGCGGGCCAGCCCGCGGGCGTCCAGGGCAGCGACGTCGGCGCCGTCGATGCGGATCTTGCCTTCCATGCGGGTGCTACGCGGCGGATGCAGGCGCATCAGCGCGCGCAGCGTCACGCTCTTGCCCGAGCCGGATTCGCCGATCAGGGCGAGCGCCTCGCCGGGCGCCACGTCCAGCGATACGCCGTTGACGGCGCGGATGGTCTTGCCACCGCCGGAGAAGGTCACGCGCAGATCGCGTACCGACACCATGGGGCCGGTGGCTTGCGGTGCCGTACTGTGGTTGGGTGCTGTCACGATGTGGCCCTCAGAGCGTTGCAACGAGCGGAGCGGCGGCGGCCGGGGCCGGCATCTGCCGGCTGTGGCCGCCAGCCGCGTTGGCCATCAGGCAGGCCACCGGGTGCCCGGCCAGCGCGTCGGATAGTTGCGGCGCACGGTGCGAGCACACAGCCTCGGCCATGGCGCAGCGCGGGTGGAAGCTGCAGCCCGATGGCGGGTCGATCGGGTTGGGCGGGTCTCCCGCGAGCGGCGCGACCAGGGTGCGGTGGTCCGGGTCCATCGCCGGCATCGAGGCCAGCAGCGCGCGCGTATAGGGATGCGAGGGACGCTCGTAGAGCGTCCCGGTATCGCCCACCTCGACCACCTTGCCCAGGTACATCACCATCACGCGGTCGCACAGGTAGCGGATCACGTTCAGGTCGTGGCTGATGAATACATAGGTGAGATCGAACTCGGCCTTGAGCTCGAGCAGCAGGTTCAGCACCTGTGCCTCCACCGATTTGTCGAGCGCGGAGACGGCTTCGTCGAGGATCACCAGGCGCGGGCGCAGCACCAGCGCCCGCGCGATATTGACGCGCTGGCGCTGGCCGCCGGAGAGTTCGTGCGGATAGCGTCCCGCGAAGCGCACCGGCTCCAGGCCCACGCGGTCCAGCAAGGTGCGCGCCCGCGCGGTGGCTTCGGTGGCGCCGATGCCGTGCACGCGTGCGGTGAAGGCGATGGATTCTTCGATGGTCAGCCGCGGGTTGAGCGAGGCGTAGCTGTCCTGGAACACCATCTGTACCTGGCTGCGATAGCGCTTCATGGGCAACTGTGCCGAGCCGACGCCAAGCGCATCGAAGATCAGCTCGCCGCTGTTCTGCCCGATCAGCTGCATCAGCAGCCGCGCGGTGGTGGACTTGCCGCAGCCGGATTCGCCGACCACGCCCAGCGTCTCGCCCTTCCTGACTTCGAAGCTGACGCCGTCGACGGCGCGCACCTCGCCGCCGCGCTGCCAGGGCAGCCTGGACTTGAGTGGAAAGTGCTTGATCAGGTCGCGCGCGATCACCAGCGGCTGGGCCGGGCCGCCGACGTCGGTATTGAGCAAGGTATCTGTCATGGCATCAGTCCTTGATTTCCATCGCCGAGCGGATTCCGTCGGCGAGCAGGTTGAAGGAGATCGAGGTCAGGAAGATCATCGCGCCCGGCAGGGCAGCCACCCACGGCTGCGTGTAGATGGCTGTGCGCAGCGTGTTGAGCATCAGGCCCCATTCGGGCTCGGGCGGTTTCACGCCGAGGCCGAGGAAGGACAGGCCGGAGGCCAGGATCATGGAGACCGAGATCAGGCTGGTGGCATAGACAAAGATCGGGCCCAGCACATTGTTGAGCACATGGGCGCGCACGATGGTCAGCGGCGATGCGCCCGAGGCGCGTGCCGCATCGACGAACTCGCGGTTGCGCACCTGGGTGGTCACGCTCTCCGCCACGCGCACGATCTGCGGCACGAACACAATGGTGAGCGACAGCAGCGCATTGCCCACGCCGGCGCCCAGGGTGCCCGACAGCGCGATGGCCAGCAGTACGGAAGGGAAGGCGTAGAGGATGTCGACCAGCCGCATGATCACGGTATTGGTCCAGCCGCCGGCGTAGCCCGCCACGATGCCCAGCGCGCTGCCGACCACGAAGGCGATCAGCACCGGCGTGATGCCCATGAACAGCGACAGGCGGGCGCCCAGCATCAGGCGGGACAGCATGTCGCGCCCGAGCTCGTCGGTGCCCAGCAGGTACTGCCCGGTGCCGATCGGCCGGAGCCGCTGCAGGATCGAAGCGGCGTACGGATCGGCGGGCATCAGCGCCGGCGCGAACAGCGCCATCAGCACCAGGGCCAGCAGGATCAGCGCGGCCAGCATGGCCAGCCTGTTGCGCAGCAGGCGCCGGCCCACCGTTGCCCAGTAGCCGGGCGAGCGCTGCACGACGGGCGCAACGGCGGGCTTTTTCAAAGTCATTTCCATGGGGGCTCCCGGCTTGCCTTGGTTACGTCAGTACGTGGGTTACGTCAGTTGCGCTGGATGCGCGGGTCGAACAGGGTCTGCAGCGCGTCGACCAGCAGGTTCAGCAGCACGAAGAACACGGCCAGCACGAGGATGGTCCCCTGCAGCAGCGGAAAATCGCGCTGGAAGATCGCCGAGTTGAGCAGGAAGCCGGTGCCGGGCCAGGAGAACACGGTCTCGATCAGGATCGAGCCGCCCAGCAGGTAGCCGAGTTGCAGGCCCATCACCGACAGCGCGGTGGGCGCGACGTTCTTCAGCACATGGCGGAACACCGCCAGCTCCGACAAGCCGCGCGCCTTCAGGCCGACGATGAATTCGTTGGCGAGGATCTCGGCCACCAGCGCGCGGATGGTGCGCGCCACGATCCCCATCGGGATCACCGACATCGTCACCGCCGGCAGCACCATGTACTGGACATGCTCCCAGTCCCACCGCCAGTCGCCGGAGCCGCCCGGGCCCGCGCCGGTGGCGGGCAGCCAGCCGAGGAAGACCGAGAACACGATGACCAGCACCATGCCCAGCCAGTAGTGCGGCATGCTCACGCCGAACACGGACAGGAAGGACGCGGTGCGGTCGGCGGCGGAATCGCGGAAGTAGCCGGCCACGAAGCCGAACAGGCAGCCCAAGGTGAAGCCGATCAACGTGGCCACCGCGGCCAGCCGGACCGAGTTGATCACCGCCGTCATCACCTCGCTCATGACCGGGCGGTTGGTGGCGATGGAGGTGCCCAGGTCGCCGTGCAGCGCGCGGGCGAGCCAGTGGACGAATTGCTCGAGGAAGGGCTTGTCGAAACCGTACAGCGCGGTGAGCTGGCGGCGCAGGTCTTCGGAGGCGTCGGGAGGCAGCACCGATACCAGCGGATCGCCGGGGGCGATATGGACCAGCGAGAAGCACAGCAGGGCGACCCCGAGCAGGATGGGAATCGCATAGACGATGCGGCGAAGCAGGTAGAGCATGATGGTGGCCGGGAAGGAAAGCGCGGGCGCCCTCCGTGGTTTGCGGGGTGCCTGGCCGGTGGGTGCCGGCCGGGCATGCTCTTGGTTGCGCTGCGCATGGCCGGCCCGGGACCGGCCATGCGCGTCGGCTGCTGTTTGCCAGCGGCTTCCCGCTCAGTCCATCGACATGATGGCCAGGTCGATGAACCAGCTCTGTGGCTGCACCACGCCCTTGACCTTCTTCGAGATCGCGCGCGGGCCGACGTCATGCGCGATCAGCACGAAGGGCGCTTCCTCGACGATGCGGGCATGCAGCCTGGCCAGCGCCGCGTCGCGCGGCTTCTCCTCGAATGAGGTGCGCGCGGTCTCGATCAGCTTGTCGAATTCCGGATTGCCGAAGTAGCCCCAGTTGTTCGACACCGGCGGCTGCGTCTTGGTGCTGACGAAGCGGACCATGGCAAAGAACGGGTCCATCGCCGCGAAGCTCACATTGATGGCGTTGGCGCCGTGCGCGCTCGGATCCTTGGCGCCGAGGCGCCAGTTGGTGAAGAGCGTGTTCCACTCGACCACATCGAAGTCGACGTCGATAAAGCACGCCTTCAGGTTCTGCTGCACGTATTCGTTCATCGGCAGCGGCTGCATCTGGCCCGAGCCCGAAGCCGAGACCTGCACCTTGACCTTGAGCGGCCTGGCGGCGGAGTAGCCGGCTTCCTGCATCAGCTTGCGCGCGGCGTTGGCGTCGTACTTGATGTCGAACCTGGGATTGCCCCACCACGGGTTGCCCGGCTCGACGACGCCCTTGGCCTCGGCCATATAGCCGCCCAGCAGGGTTTTCAGGCCGGCGCGGTTGACGCAAAGGTTGGCGGCCTGGCGCACGCGCTTGTCGAGCCAGGGCGAACCGGGCGCGAAGGACAGCTGCCATGGCCACATATGCGGCTGCGCATTGGCATAGACCTCGAAACCGCGGCTCTTGATCTGCGCCACCGCATCCGGCGCCGGGGCCTCGATCCAGTCGACCTGGCCCGACAGCAGCGCGGCGGTGCGCGCATTCGCCTCGGGCATCGGCTGCATCACCACCTTGTCGATCTTCGGCACGCGCCTGGCATCCCAATACTGCGCGTTCTTTACCATCTCCAGGCGTTCGCGCGGCACGAAGCGGCTCATCTTGAAGGGGCCGGTGCCGGACGCGTCGGCGGCAAAGGCCACCCATGCCTGCTTGGCGCGCTCGGCCGGATCGGTCACCGAGGCCGGTACCGCGGCCAGCTTCTTGTCCCACTGCGCGGGCGAAGCCATGAAGAGGTTGGTCAGGTTATAGGGCAGGAAGGAATCGGGCTCCGACGTGACCAGTTCCACCGTCAGGTCGTCGATCTTCCTGGCCGAGCGCAGCGTGGGCATGCGCGAGGCGGTCACGCCAACCTGGCTGGGGTCGAACTGCCGGGCGGTCTTGTCGAGCACCTTGCCCACGTTCCACACCACGGCGTCGGCGTTGAAGGGCGAGCCATCGTGGAACTTCACGCCGGGACGCAGCTTGAAGATCCATCTGGTCTTGTCCTTGGCGTCGACCTTCCACTCCGTGGCCAGGTCCGCGATCAGCAGGCTGGGGCCGTTGGCCTTGGAAAGATCCCACTGGGTCAGCCCGTCGTACATCGGAATGCCGGTGAAACGGTTGCCTTCGAAGCCTTGGTCGGGCTGGCCCAGCGTGCGCGGGATGTCGGCCGCGGTCATGCCGATGCGCAGCACTTTCTCGGCCATTGCCGTACCCGGCAGGGCCAGCATCGAGGCGGAGGCGATGGCAACGGCGGCAGCGACGGACTTCAGGCCGGGTTTGAGGCTGGATTTCAGGTTGCTTACGGCGTAGGAAGAAAAGACGGTCACGGGCAAAGCTCCTGGGTGGGGGAGGGGAGACGCATACGGTCAAGCAATTCACATGCCAGTTGCGGTGGGCTGCTTTCGAACGCGGTCCCCGGTACAGTCCGCATGTATGGAACATGGGCCGGGCCATTTCGCATCGCTGATGGCCTGCTTTTTGCTGGGGTTGAGATTCTTTCCTGCCTGTCTTCCCAACCAACCGGCCTCCCGACATGGACCAGCAACATCTTCCCCGCATCAACGCAGCACGCCTTTGGCAATCGCTGATGGACCTGGCGCAGATCGGCGCCACGCCCAAGGGCGGCGTGTGCCGCATCGCCCTGACCGAGCTGGATCGCCAGGGCCGCGACCTGGTGGTCGGCTGGTGCCGCGAGGCCGGGCTCGACGTGCGTACCGACGAGGTGGGCAACGTGTTCGCGCGGCGCGCGGGCAGCGATCCCGATGCGGCCGCCGTGGCAACCGGCAGCCATATCGACACCCAGCCCTCGGGCGGCAAGTTCGATGGCAATTTCGGCGTGCTGGCGGGCCTGGAGGTGATGCGCACGCTCAACGATCTCGGCATCGTCACCCGTGCACCGCTGGAGCTGGCGTTCTGGACCAACGAGGAAGGCACCCGCTTTACGCCGGTGATGATGGGCTCGGGCGCCTTTGCGGGCGTGTTCGGGGCGGCGTTCATCCGGGCCCAGCGCGACCTGGACGGCATCAGCGTGGGCGAGGCGCTGGAGCGGATCGGCTATCGGGGCGAGCAAGCTGTCGGCGAAGTGCCGGGCGGCATGTTCGCCGCCTATTTCGAGGCGCATATCGAGCAGGGGCCGGTGCTGGAATCCGCCGGACTGCCGATCGGCGTGGTCTCCGGCGCGCTCGGCCAGCAATGGTATGACGTGACCGTGACCGGCATGGACGCCCATGCCGGCCCCACGCCGCTGGCGCTGCGCCACGACGCCATGCTGGCGGCGGCGCGCATGATCGACGAAGTCAATCGCATCGCCGTTGCCGAGGCGCCGCACGGGCGCGGCACGGTAGGCTACGTGCAGGTCGCGCCGAACTCACGCAACGTGATTCCGGGGCGGGTGGATTTCTCGGTGGACTTCCGTAATCTGTCGCAAGCGGGGCTGGACCGCATGGATGCAGCCATGCGCGCGGCGTTCGCGCAGATTGCCGGGCGCGGCGCGGTGGCCGTGGAGATCCGCCAGGTGGTGAAGTTCGAGCCCTGCGTGTTCGCGCCGGCCTGCGTGGACAGCGTACGGCGCGCCGCGGCCGCGCTGGGCCTGCCGCATATGGATGTGGTCAGCGGCGCAGGGCACGATGCCGTCTACGTGGCGCAGCGCACGCCCACCGGCATGATCTTCGTGCCGTGCAAGGACGGCATCAGCCACAACGAGCTGGAAGACGCGCTGCCCGAGCATATCGAAGCCGGCGCCAACGTGCTGCTGCAAGCGATGCTCGAGCACGCGCGCTGAGGCGCGTCGCCCGCGCCCCGCTGCGCGGCATGCTCAGTGGGCGATCGAACGCGAGATCGCCCACGCGCATTCGATCACCATCGGCGCCAGCTTCTTCTGCGCCTCGGCCATGCTCCAGCGGCTGGCCGGCGGCGACACGTGCACCGCGCCCACCGCCTGCCCCTGGCTGTTGACGATGGCAGCGCCCAGGCCCATATCGCCCAGGAACAGCTCCTCGTTGTTGCAGGCGTAGCCCACCCTGCGGCAAGCCACCACCGTCTCGAAGATCGCCGCCACGTCGGTCAGCGTGGCCGGTGTGCGCGCCACCCTTGCGGAGTCTTCCAGCATGGTCCTCACCTGTTCGTCGGGCAGGGTGCTGAGATACGCGCGGCCGCTGCTGGTGCAGTACATGGGAATGCGCATGCCGACGGGGGTGAGCACCGGGATGTATTTCGACGTCATCAACTGCGCCACGTAGACCATCTCCAGCCCTACCGGCTCGGTCAGGTTGGCGGTTTCGCCGCTGGCGTTCGCAAGCTGCGACAGGTATGGGCTGGCGGCCTGGATCAGCGCGTCGGCGCAGAGGTAGTTGTAGCCGATCTCCATCACTTTCGGCGTCAGCCGGAAGCGCCGGGTCTGCGGGTGCTTGCCGATGTAGCCCAGCGTCTCCAGCGTATGCACGGTGCGTTGCGCCGAGCTCTTGCTCATGCCGGTCAGCCCGGCCAGTTCGGGTAGCGTGAGGGTGCGATGTACCGCGCTGAAGGCGCGCAGCACTTCCAGCCCTTTCTCGAGCGACTGGTTGAACAACGGATCGGGACGGGTGGCTTGTTCGCCGCTTGTACCCGCTTTCGAGGCGCTTGCGCCGCTGTCTTTCTGTTTCGTTTCCCTGGTCATCTTCACGTTCCGAGGCGTTCGTATTCCGGTAGCCGGCACCATCGCTGGGATGGCCCGCACCACGATGAATGCATACTGCACCAATATACGACTATATCGATTATCGATACTTATTCGTCAGGACAATGATATTGAGGGCGATGTTCCTTGGGAACAAAAATCGTCAATTGGTCGCCCGCATCCCCACCTCCATCTCGAGGCTGCCCTCCGCAGATCGTTTCCTGACAAGGCTTGCGGGCTGATTCCCCCAATCGGCAGGGAGCGGGGATGCAACGCGCACGTGGCTCGCGGGCGACGGCATTCGCGCCAGTTTCGGTGTTTACCCCGATGTTTGATGTGTTGACGCTCTGTGAAATATCAGACTAGTATCACAGCAACTTCAATGTCATGGGAATGCATCATGTCGAACCCGATCCGGCTGGTCGGCAGCGCCGAAGACACGGCTGCCCCCGCGCCGCGCGCGGCCTCCGGGGCCGCGCTGCGCGAGCAGGCCTATGCCGAGATCAAGCGGCGCATCATTTCCTGCGAATTCCGTCCCGGCGAGCCGCTCAACGAAGCCCAGGTCTCCGCCTTGCTGGGCATCGGCCGCACGCCCGTCCATCAGGCGCTGCATCGCCTGGAAGTGGAGGGGCTGGTGTCGATCATGCCGCGCAAGGGCGTGCTGGTGACGCCGCTGTCGCTCAACGAAGTGCTTGACATGATCGAGGTGCGCGCCACCAACGAAATGCTGTGCGCCACGCTGGCCGCCGAGCGTGCCCATGAGAGCGATCTCAAGGCCATGCGCGAGATCGTCGACCGCTCGCCTGAGCTGATCGCGCGGCGCGATATCGCTGGCCTGGCCGCGCTCGACCTCAAATTCCATACCGCCATGTCGGCCGCCTCGCGCAATCGCGTGCTGGCCGACCTGCTGCGCAGCCTGCATGAGAAGCAGGCGCGCTTCTGGTTCCTCTCGCTGTCCGACCCCCAGCACCTGGAGAACGTCTACCAGGAGCACCTGGCGATCATCGACGCGCTGGCACGGCGCGACATCCCGGCGGTGCGCGAGGCCATCCGCGAACACATCGACGAATTCCGGAAGAACATCATCCGGACCATCTAAGCGCCATTTTCAAGCAATTTCCCCGCAATCTTTCCGCAACAGGTAAACAGGTAGCAAGACATGCCGACACTCCATTTCCAGGTCGCCGGCGAGGGTGAACTCGTCCTCGACATCCAGCGCCTCATCATTGCAGGCTGGACCGGCCGCGACGCCGACGCCGTCAACCATCACATCCGCGAGCTCGAAGAGATCGGCGTCAAGCCGCCCTCGACCGTGCCCTGCTTCTACCCGCTGGCCGCCTCGCTGCTGACGACCGACACGCTGCTGGAAGTGCCGCGCGAGGATTCCTCCGGTGAAATCGAGTTCGTGCTGCTGGCCGGCAAGGACGCGATGTATATCGGCGTAGGCTCCGATCACACCGACCGCAAGGTCGAAGCCTACGACGTCACCGTCTCCAAGCAGATGTGCGCCAAGCCCCTGGGCACGGAAGTCTGGCGCTTCGCCGACGTGGCGGCGCACTGGGACCAGCTGCAGATGCGCTGCTGGCGCACCCGCGACGGCCAGCGCGAGCTGTACCAGGAGGGCCTGGTAACCCGCCTGCTCGACCCGCGCGACCTGATCCGGCGCCTGGCCGGCGCGGACAGCCTGCCCGCCGGCACCGCCATGTTCTGCGGCACGCAGGCCGTGATCGGCGAGCTGGGCAGCGGCGAAGCCTTCGAAGTGGAACTGCACGATCCGGTGCGCAAGCGCACGCTGCGCCATGCCTATCGCGTGGCATCCCTGGCGGTGGCCCCATGAGCGCCGCGCTGCCAACCATCGCCGCGCTCGCCGCCGACCTGGCTGCCGGACGCACCACCAGCGTGGTCCTGACCGAGCAGGCCCTGGCCCGCATCGACGCCCACCGCAACGCCGGCGGCGCCGCCTTCCTTGAGGCCGACGCCGCCGGCGCGCTGGCCGCCGCCCGCGCGGCCGACCAGTCCCGCACCGCCGGGCTGGTGGCATCGCCGCTGGCCGGTTTGCCGGTCTCCGTCAAGGACCTGTTCGACGTGCAAGGGCAGGTGACCCGGGCCGGCTCCAAGGCGCTTGCCGGCGCCCCCGCCAGCGCCGACGCGCCCGTGGTGGCACGCCTGCGCGCTGCCGGCGCCGTGCTGATCGGGCGCACCAATATGAGCGAATTCGCCTTCTCCGGGCTCGGCCTGAATCCGCACTACGGCACGCCGCGCACTCCGTTCGACGAAGCGCGCATCGCGGGTGGCTCCACCTCGGGTGGTGCGGTCAGCGTGGCACTCGGCATGGCGGTGGCAGCGCTAGGCACCGACACCGGCGGCTCGATCCGCATCCCCAGCGCCTTTTGCGGGCTGACCGGCTTCAAGCCTACCGCGCGCCGCGTGCCGCTGGCCGGTGCGGTGCCGCTGTCGACCTCGCTCGACTCCGCCGGTCCGCTGGCGCGCTCGGTCGCCTGCTGCGCGGCGTTCGATGCCATCGTCAGCGGCGAGACGCTGGACAGCCGGCCAGCGCCGCTGGCAGGGCTGCGTTTGCTGGTGACGCGCGACTTTGTCTGCGACGGCCTCGACGCCGAAGTCGCGCAGGCTTTCGAGGCGACGCTGGCGGCGCTGTCGCGGCTCGGCGCGCAGATCGTCCCCTTCGAATTTCCCGAGCTCAAGCGCCTGCCGCAGATCAATGCCGGCGGCGGCTTGACGGCGGCCGAAGCGTGGCACTGGCACAAGCCATTGCTGGCCGGGCGCGGCAGTGACTACGACCAGCGCGTAGCCATGCGCATCCGCCGCGGCGAGCAACTCGGCGCTGCCGACTACATCGAGCTGCTGGCCGAGCGCCGCGCCATGCAGGCGCACGCCGGAGAACTGCTGCGCGAGGCCGACGCCTGGTTGATGCCCACGGTCGCGGTACGGCCGCCGCGCCTGGATGCGCTGGAGACCGATGACGCCTTCTTCGCCACCAATGGCCTGGTGCTGCGCAACCCGAGCGTGATCAATTTCCTCGATGGCTGCGCGGTATCGCTGCCGTTGCCGGCGGCGGAGCGGGGCATCGGCCTGGGCGTCTGCGGCCTGCACGGCAACGACGCGCGCGTGCTGCAGGTGGCCGGCGCCATTGAAGCCGGGCTGCGGTAACGCAGGCGAAGCACCGAGGGCCGCGACCATGCAGCGCGGCCCCGCCAATCAACACCCAAGGAGTACCACCGATGTCTACCGTGATGACCGGCGCCCCTGGTGCCGTGGAGAGCGCACCCCACACCCCGGCCGAGCGCAACGAGGCCTACCGCAAGATCGCGGTACGGCTGATTCCCTTCCTCGTCTTCCTGTTCGTGCTGGCGTGGATCGACCGCGTCAACGTTGGCTTCGCCAAGCTGCAGATGCTGCAAGACCTGCAATTCAGCGAAGCCGTGTACGGTTTCGGCGCCGGCATCTTCTTCATCGGCTACTTCCTGTTCGAAGTGCCCAGCAACCTGCTGCTGGAAAAAATCGGCGCGCGCCGCACGCTGGCCCGCATCACCATCCTGTGGGGCTTCGCCTCCATGGCGATGATCTTCGTCAAGACGCCGATGCAGTTCTACGCCTTGCGATTCCTGCTCGGCATATTCGAAGCCGGCTTCTTCCCTGGCGTGGTGCTCTACCTGACCTACTGGTTCCCGGCCCAGCGCCGTGCGCGCATCAACGGCCTGTTCATGACCTCCTTCGCCATCGCCGGCGTGGTCGGTGGCCCGCTGGCGGGCTTCATCATGAGCAGCATGGAAGGCGTGGACGGCCTTGCCAACTGGCAATGGCTGTTCGTGATCGAAGGCATTCCCTCCGTACTCGCCGGCATTGCCGTACTGATGTACCTGCCGGAGAAGCCCATCAGCGCCAAATGGCTCACCGCCAGCCAACGCGACCTGGTCACCCGCGAGATCGAAGCCGAAAACCGCGACCCCGCCAAGCACTCCTCGCTGCGCGACGCCTTCGCCAACACCCGCGTATGGATCTGCGCCGCCATCTACTTCTGCGTGGTCAGCGGCAACGCCACCATCGCCTTCTGGTCGCCGTCCATCATCAAGGAGCTTGGCGTACAAGGGAATCTGCAGATCGGCCTGGTCTCCGCCATTCCCTTCATTGCAGGCACCATCGCCATGGTCTGGAACGGCATCCACTCCGACCGCACCGGCGAACGCCGCATGCACTGCGCGCTGGCCACCCTGATGGCCGCCGCGGGCCTGGTCCTGACCGGCATGTGGCTGCACAGCGCGGTACTGGCGCTGGTTGCCCTGACCATCGCCTCCGTCGGCATCCTGGCCGCCTTCCCCGTATTCTGGTCGCTGCCCTCCGCCTTCCTGGCCGGCACCGCCGCCGCCGGCGGCATTGCGCTGATCAACTCGATCGGCAACCTGGCGGGCTTTGTCGCGCCGTACATGATCGGCTGGTTCAAGACCAGCACCGGGCAGCTCTCGTCCGGCCTGTACTTCGTCGCCGCGCTGGAAGCCTGCGCCACAGTGCTGGTGCTGGCCTTCATCAAGGTGAAACGCTGATTTCCCGGTGCCGGACTGGTTGATTCCTGGAACGGCACAGGGGGAGGGGGCTGGATTCCCGGCGCGCTTTGCGCTAGAATCCGCTGCCTCGTTGCGCTGCATGCGCAAAGTGCGCCGGCAGCACAGGTAACACAAGCCAGGCGGGCAGTTCCAGCCGCCTGTTTGCTTTTGTGCCTGGCGATATCGCTCACGCTGCCCGCACGTTTGCCAGTCAACGAGCACAGCGGCCTCCCGCCCGGGATGTGCTGCAGGGACTGCGAGGGTGGCGAAATTGGTAGACGCACCAGGTTTAGGTCCTGACGCCAGCAATGGTGTAGGGGTTCGAGTCCCCTCCCTCGCACCAAAGTCTCTTTTGCATCACTTACACGCCTCGTTTCACCTCCCGCATTTCCGTATCACTTCAGCCCGCAAAGCTAAGCCACACAAGGCTTGGCAGGCGATTCGCAGCAATCGCCTCGTTGCACTCTGCACATTCCCATTTCACTTATAATCGGCACTCCGGCCCCATAACGGCCCCACGTTCGGCCCCACGAAATGGCACACTTTACGAAGTCCGCAACAGGATGGCGCGCGCAGGTGAAGGTGAAGGGCGTCCGCGATTCCCGCATGTTCGACACGAAGGCGGAGGCGCAGGCCTGGGCGGCCAAGCGCGAGACAGAAATGCGCTCGATCGAGTCGGGGATGGGAAGCAAGACCCACACGGTTGGCGATGTCCTGGACAAGTACCAAAAGGACGTCAGCCCGAAGAAGCGGGGCAGCCGGTGGGAGATCCTGCGGCTTGAGCTGATCGGCCGGAAGGAGATCGAGGGCAAGCTGTTCCGCGACATCCGGCTAATAGACCTCAAGCCCCAACACATCACGGCGTGGCGGGACGCCCGGGAGCGGGAGGTGGCAGGGGCCTCGGTATCCCGTGAGATGTCGCTGCTGTCGCACGCGTTGAAGGTGGCACGCGACGAGTGGGGCTTGCTGCTGACCGACCCGATGAAGACGGTAAGCCGGCCGCCGGACAGCCCGCCGCGGGAGCGACGCATCACGGACGCTGAGGCAGGGCTGATCGTCCAGTCGCTGGGGTTCCGAGAGGGGCTGCCGGTCGAGCTGCCGGTGCAGCGCGTGGCTGTCGCCTTCCTGTTCGCCATCGAGACTGCCATGCGATCTGGCGAAATATTGGGGCTCACCAGCATGACGGTCGACAAGGTGGCCAAGGTGGCGCATCTGCCGTTGACCAAGAACGGCGGCGCGCGCGACGTTCCCTTGTCCTTGCGGGCGATTGAACTGCTCGAACTGCTGCCGGCGGTTGATGCCGGCACGCCGTTGTTCAATCTGTCGGACAAGAGCAGGGATGCGCTTTTCCGGAAGGGGCGTGATCGGTCCGGCCTTAAGAACCTGACCTTCCACGATACCCGGCACGAGGCAATCACGCGCCTGGCGAAGAAGCTGCAGCCGCTGGCCTTGGCCCGGATGACCGGGCACACGGACCTGAATGAGCTGATGACCTACTACAACGAGTCGGCGTCGGACATTGCTGCCATACTTGGCTAGGGATGGAAGGCGGTGTTCTGACTCTTGGGGTCAGGCCCCACTGGGCTGCAAGCCGTAGGCAAGATGCGAGCATAATTTTTGGGGAGGCGCGACAGTGACTTGCGTAATGATTTGGCGTAACCGTGAATCTGATCAGGACGAATTTTGGGCCGCATCGGATACGAGAATCAGTAAATCAGAAACCGCCGTCTTCACTGACGAAGCCCCCAAAATCTTTTCTGTTGCCGTGCGATGTTTTAAGCCACCTGTCAGCGGGGGATTCTTTGACACTTTATGCTATGAGGGTTCAATAGGGCTCGCTTTTTCTGGATCCACGTTGATCGCGAATAGCACAGTGCTCGCCATTTCACCGCTTCTGGCTCGACTTTCAACTCAGGGTGGGTTACCTAGTTTGGAGGAGATTACGGCCTTCATCTCGAAGTTTCTGCAACGCTATACAGTGTCGGTCAACTGGACTTCGGTCAATGAAAAAACTGTGGCAGAAGTCGCGGTGTTCGGTCGCAGTCCGCGTGGCGGCGATCTAGAGGCATTCAAGATCCGGCCTCTTATAAGTGAAGGCCGATTTTCTCTTGTGATTGAGCGCTTCGACAGTCTTCCGGATGATGCCGTACTATATCTCGGCGATTACAAGGAGGAAATGCAAACTCTTGTGGCCGAGGCACGAAGAAGCTTGCCCCTGCGAGAATTGATCTGGTGGCGGAATCCTCGGCGTGTTTTGGAGGATGTTATCCAGCAAAGTCGATTCAATTCAATTGGCGGTGCTGTGCAACTCGCCATTACACGTGGTACGCACGTCGAGATTTTCATTTCGATTAACCCCCGCCGCAATGGTGAACCCTATAGCTCCCATACCTACCTGGGGGTCGAGCTTGACCAAATGATCGGCCCATGTTTCGTCGGCTTGCCCGGAATGACGTAGGCGCATCGCGAGTCACGAAACATCGGGCCGGTTTGGGGAGGCCCATCCACCATCTAGTCTTCTCTGCGAGGGCGCCCGACAACCTTGCCGCGGTGCCCCTCTGTCCAGGCGATCACTTCAGATGCCTTCCAGAGTGGCAGGCTCTTGCCCTTGTCCTTTTCGTCCTCGATGCCCGGCTTCTTCGCGCGTGCGGCCGGGAGGCGGATAGCCTTGGGAAAATCGGGCAGCGTGACGATGCGCTCACCCACGACGCGCGGCGAGCGCTGCAGGTAGGCGCCGATCATCTCCAGGTTCCACAATTGGACTGCCAGGGGCAGCGCAGGCTTTACCCGGGCGGCCACCGCGGCAGCCAGGCGCTCGATCAGGTCCGACTCACTCATGCTGTTCTCCAATCCGCCAAGCCCGGCGGGTTAATTCGATAATTCGTTGTACTGCTGCTTCCACTGCTTTCCTGGTTCTACTCATCACATGGGTAAATGCGTTTTACGCATGTAGTTGCTAGTCTGATGGTCCGTCAAGGCTAGGGGTAAAGGGCTGCGGCCGGACCTTCGCCGCGATGTACAAAGGGTGCTTCGGGCTGCCGTCCTGGTTCAGGCCGAGGTGATGGAGCAGGGCGCCGCGCCCGCACATGCGGATGATCCGCAGCACCTCCGCAGCGCGTGCCGGCGCCGCCTTGTGTGCACCCCAGGCGCAGATCACCAGCGAGCATCGGTCGATCGCGTCCATGATGGCGCACTCGTTGCGGTCAGGGCGGTCGCCCAGCGGCGCCGGGTGAGTCAGCAGGCCGTCCGGGTCCGTCGAGCGCAGCGGGAACAGGTTCACCACTTCCAGGCGCCCGTAGCGGACGGCAAGTGCGCGCTGCAGGCACCGGGTGATCGTCGGGTCGTTGACCTGGTGGTCGGCGGTCGACGGGTTGAGCATGATGAAGCCCAGGGCCGGGCGACTGCCATCCCACTCGCGCCAGAGGCGATAGCGGTACTGCTCGCAGTCGGAGATGATGGCGCCGGCTTCGCCGTCGATGGTCTGGGTGGTCAGGTGCTTCATGCTAGGATTCCTCGGAAACCACGGTGGAGACGGAAATGCCGAGCTATCTGTCCTATTACAAGGGCCACAAGATTCACGTACAGGTCTACACCCCGATTGGTGGGGCGACGTGGGCCGGCGAGATTGTCATTACTTCGAGCGAGGATGGCGTCGACGTTGGCCGGAGGTTCGTTCCGGCGTGGCGCAAAATGCCCGCAAGCGAGGAATCTGCCTATGGCGCCCTTCTTGACCTCGCTCATCGGGTAATTGAAGGGAAGAGCGATGGGGCCGAGGTTGGCAACGGGTAGGGTCATGACATCTGCAGCCCTGGTCATCGTGAGCCCCTTTCGTCGCTGAGGGGACCTTTACTCTCCGGGAATCCATCGTGCTGCACGCCGTCGAGGTGGCGGCCGGCGGTGGGGGTCGGCGCTGCGGGAGCGGCTCTCCAGTTCCCGCAGCCTTCGCGTACTCGCTGCGTATCGCCGCCACACACGCAAGCATCACCGGCAGCGCAATGACCCACTGTGGGCGCTCGGTGCGATGCGAGCATTCCGCGCATCTCGGCAATGACAACTTCGACGCCATCTGGATTCGAGATGCCAATCAACAAATCGATCCAGCGCTCCAGCCGCTCTGCGCTCTCAGTCATGACCCTCTCCTTTGGCGATTGCGGCTGCTGGTGGTGTGGCGCTCATGGCGACGTCGATGGCCTCACGCTCATCCATGCATTCATCGCACAGCCATACGGAGCACAGTTTTACGACAGTTCTGACCGGCAGGCTTGTCAGGTCTTGGTCGAACCCATCGTCTTTGTAGCAGTTGGTGCAGATCATTTCGGCATCTCCTGCGGCTGCTCTGCGGCAAGGAAGGCGCGGGCCAGCGCCAGCATGTTGGATGGCGTATTGGTGCTGCATACCAGCCATTCCATGCGGCCGGTCTGCTTGATGACCCACCCGTGCTTATCCGCAATCTCCATGATCGCCTCATCCGTCAGCGCCTTGGCGCTCGGTTGCGCCGCCACAAGGACATCGAACAGCTTCTGATACTCGGCATCTTCCGAAGAAAGGCCTGCGATGGTGCAGATACGGTGCAGCAGATCGGCTGGCTTGTTGCTGGTCGTCAGCATCTTGCAACCGCAACTGATCAGGCAGTCACATTGCTTAGGCATGGCTGCACTCCTTATGCTGCGGCTGCCGCACAAACACCGCGTGCGGACCGTTCTCGGTGTCATAGATGGCCAAGCAGAACCAGCCCTTACCGGCCGGAGGTCGAGGCGTCCATCCGGAGAAGTCGCCGGCACTGTGGTCGCTCTGGTATCGGTCCAGGGCATCCGAGGTGAGCTCGTCCTCGTCCATGGCAACGGGCTTGGCTTCTAGCCCATTGGCATAGGCAAACCAATCGAGCCGGAAGCCGTCTCCCATTTTCTCGGGCAGGGCCGGATGGTAGAAGTAGCCCTGGATGCCACGCACGACCGGCACCGGCTCAATCTGTGTGCGCACCGCGCCGGCAGCGCGGATGATTCGGGTGGCCAGATGGTGCAGATGCTCGGTGCGCAGGCGCACGCTCTGGCGGCCTTCGGGAATGCCACCGGCATTGGTGGCCATGGTGAGAAGGTCAAGGTGTTCCATGTCAGGCCTCCTCGGCGGCAGGCTCAACGAGCAACTCGTCCAGGGTCTGGCCGTTCGCGAGCGCGGCCTTCACCCATGCCGGTTGTTTGCCGCGGCCACTCCAGGTGTTGCCGGCCCCGTCTCGATACCGCACAGGGTGAAGGCGTACCACCGGCTCGCGCGGCGGCGGGCTCGGCTCTTCGGCAGCCTCCCCACCAGGCTCGGAGCCGGACGCGTCGGCGGGCTCCCGGCAAGGCTCTTGGGCGGCCGCTGCGCCTGGTTGACGCAGAACAGCCGGCAGCCAGCGGCGGCCCTCCAGGTACTGCTCGGCCGCGCCGATCATGGCGTCCTTTTTCATGGTGCTGATGCTGGCGGCGGCCTCATCACTAACCGCCTCGCGGACGGCTTCCATCCGTCGAGATTTGGGTACGCTGGCCAGGTAGGAGCCGGCCGTGGGCTGCCACCAGTCAGCCATGTCAAGGTCGACGGCGGCCGCGAGCTGGTTCGCGTGCCCATGCACTGCCGAGTCTTCACGTGTGGCCTGCGTATCGATGGTATGGGCGACACACACGGCCAGCAGGTCGAGCTGGTCGGCCTGGCTCAGCGCCTGCAGCCAGACGAACAGATCCTGGTCCTCCCCCGGAAGGCGATCCTCCCAGCGGGCGATGCTGGCCTCCATGCTTTGCCAGGCAGGGGAGGCCACCAGATCGTCGGCCGCGCGCTGGATGATGCCGCGTTGATCGCTTGCCTGGATCTTCGCCAGCGAGTGGTACCGCCAGCGGTAATCCAGCTTCGTGAACACTTGCGTCACCAGAGCGTGAAGCAGGACCGCCAGGGCGACGGCCGGCGATCCGGCGACCAGCGCCTGCAGTGCGCCAGTGCGGTGGGCGGTGAGCTTTGCCGTCAGGCTTTCGGAAATCGGTCGCTCGGTCGGTTCTTCCGGCGCGCCGCCCTGGCCGGTGCCCTGGTTCTCTCCATCGTCATCGCTGGCGCGCAGGTCCTTGCCCTTCGCCTTGCCCTTGGTTGGCTTGATGAGGCCGCGGTGGATCTGCAGCTCGCCGTCGTGCGTAATCGTGACGATGACGCCAGCCTTCGTTTTCTGGCGGTCGGTGTACGTCGCGGTGCTAGCTTCGATGGCCTCAATCAACGCTTCGACCTGACCCAGTTCGTTGAGCAGTTCCTCGTCTTCCACGTCCAGGCGTTCGTTGCGTTCGTCCAACTCGGTGGCGCGAGCTTTGAGCGTCGCTAGCTCGGCGCTTTCCTCGTCGGTGAGGGCGCGCTTCTTGGCCTGGCTCTTCCCGTACTCCGCCTCATCGCTGTAATTGAAACTGTCCTGCGCTTCCACCCATGCCCAACCCTCGGCACTCACGGCCTCGACCGACTCGCCAAGCTTCTCCTGTGCGAGGCGCTTCAGCAGCTCGCCATCGCCAATGAAGCCGCCGCCGTCGCTGAACAGATCCCGCAGCACTGGGCCGCCCGCGTCCTCATATGCGTCGAGGCCGACAAACCGTGCCAGGCGGTTGGTCTTGGCATTGATGGCACCAGGCATGGCTAGGTCGGCACGCAGTTTCGCTGGCGTCTGTTCCCACGGTTGCAGGTCCTTGACGCGCTTCCAGACGCGCTCCTGTGCGGCATGATCGTCGGTGATGGCCAGTGCCATCAACTGGTCGAGGCTCATCTCGTCGTCGCGGTAGGACTGCACCAGGGTGGGCGACACGTTGGCCAGCTTCAGGCGACGCTGCACGACCAGCGGCGTCACGCCGAAGCGCGCGGCGATTTCCTCGGTGGTGCTGCCGCCGTCGACCATATCGCGGAAGGCATCGAATTCATCGGCCGGATGCATCGCCTCGTGCATGTTGGCGGCGATACTGATTTCCTCGGCATTGGTGGGGGCTTCGAGCTTGCACAAGACTTCATGCGTCTTGGGTAAGTCACCGCGAGCCATCAGCATGTGAATGGCTTCAAGGCGGCCACGGCCATCGACTACCTCATGCGATGGCGCATTTTTCTTGCGGCTGACATGCTCGATCACGGACAGATTCTTGATCAAGCCGTGCGCGAGTATCGAGGCAGCAAGCTGGTTGATCTTGGTGTGGCGGCGCCTACGGCGATTGCGCGGCGAGACGATGAGGTTGGCGGCCTGGATGTAAAGAAGTTCGCCGGGTTGGGCTTGGGGCATGGTGGCTCCAGTGGGTTAGTCAGCAAGGGCCACGCCGGCCTGGTGCATCTGGCACCGGACGATGGCGTTGGCAGTGGTGAAAGTGTCGAGACGGGTTCGACCGATCGCGGCCTCGATGTAGGGCGCCGCGGTGCGCAGCGTCTGCGCGTCGAGTTGGGTTACCGTGAGCACGCCGATGCGCGCCCAGCGATAGCACACTGCCGCCATAGCCAGCTGCGCGGAGCGGACCTGGATGTCATAGTCCGCAATCCCCTGCGCCTGCATGGCGTAGCCGATAACGTCGATGGTGCGCAGCAGGCGGTTGTAGGCAAGAGGGGTGGGGTTGCCGATGAAACCTGCCAGGTCGGCGTAGAACGTGAGTTCTACATGCTTGCGGTTGTGCGGCATCATCGGGATGCGTGGGCGCCGTGGTGCATTCACGATACGGCTCCTACAAAAGACTCGTCGCCAATGACCGTATCGAGCTTGTCGTACAGCTGGAAGAGGCTACCGTCGTTGTGGATCTCGAGGTCAGTTTCCCGCAGGCGCACGCCGGCCGCGCTGATCAGTGAGCCGGGTTCGTCCGATGTGCGGACTAGGCGAACGATGAACCCTCCGTGATCGCGGATGATTGCCGCCTCGACATTCGAGCGGATCTCTTTTACGACTACGTCAATGCCTGCTTCCTGCAAGCCATTAAGCGTCTGATCCCACGACGGGCATTGCGTCTGCGCGAACGCAACCGCAACGAATTTGTGGGCAGAAACAATGTAGTCGGCGGCAGTGTCCTTGCCGGCGCCTGCCGGGCCGGTGAGTCCTATCAACATGGGTTCTCCTCAGTCGAGGTCGTTGGCTGAAAGTTGTTTCCAGTCGGGGCCAGTGGGGCCGTGCTGGCGGCGTGCGGGGTGAGGCTGGTGCGGCAGTCGGCGGCGGTGTTCCGCCAGAGTGAGAGCGAGGCTGTCCCGGATGTAGTCGATGCGAATCTGCTCTTCGACGTATGCAGGATCGCTTGGGCCGTTCAAGCGAATGAACTCGGCCCGCGCTTGCGCGTTGGAGATATCCCAGCCGGGGCGGCGTCGCGCGGCCATGTCAGATCAACGGCGCGATGCCGCCGGCCAGGCCGAAGCCGATCAGCAGCAGGACCATGCCCTGGATGGGGTGACGGCTAAAGTAGCCGTTGGCGAGGCGGTGGACGAAGGACTCAGGCATGGCCAGCCTCCGCATTACGCTTTGCGTCCTCGGTTTCCCTGGCCTTATCAAGGTCGATGTAGGCCCAGCAGAAAGCTTCTAGCGCAGCGCGGACAAGCACTGTCGATGCAGGGTAGACGTCAAAGTCGTCGACGCGCACCACCTGAATTTCGATGGTTGCGCCTTCCGCCTGAGTCCACCGTGGCTCCCCAGCTTCATGGTCCCAGAACGGGTGCAGCCTGAAGTCGACGCGGAGGGGCAATTCCAGGCTAATGCCAAAAGGGCTAGCGAACGTCGAACTCTCGCGGACGAAAAAGGGCCGCGGGTAGGTGTAGTACGTCCGGCAGAAGTCGGGGTCCTCGCGCCGGCTACGCTTGATGGGGTGCTGATTCTGATACGCAAGACCGGCGTCTCCATCGAAATCACAAATCTCATCGTGGAGGTTATGCTGCCCGCCGAAGTCGTCAATGATGACCCAGGGTGTTGGCCTAGTGACGCCGTTCCGGTGATCGAGTTTCATGGCCGGCCTCACGCGCTGCGGGTTGCGTTGACGCGGGGCGCTGCCTGCTCATCGAGATCGACGGCGCAGGCGTGGGCTGCGAAGGCGGCGGCTACCAGGGCGAGGTAGGCGATGCTTTTCATCCAGCGAGATTTGCTCACGGTTCGCTTCTCCTGACAGTTAAGTAAGTTGAAGCTTACGAACTGTTAGGCGATGTGTCAACTATGCCTAACGTTTGGACGAAAAAAATCCCGCGGATGCGGGATCAGTGTTGCTGGTTGGACTCTTGAGGTTTTAGATGTGTTCGCTCTGCTTATGAACGACCCGGCCTATAACAAAGGTCCGTTCTGTGAAAGGTTTATCTCGGTACCGTGGGTCGCGATTGTCTGACGATGCAGTCCATACACCGCTTGTCTGAAAAAGCCTCTTTACAACGTCCTCACCTTCGAAGTTCAGGGCGAAAACATCGCCCTCGCGCGGACTTATGTCGGCTGTGTTGACCACAACCCAGTCGCCGTCATAGAGCCCCGGCTCCATGCTGGCACCGGCAACCTTTATTGCCAGAAGCTTCTCCGGCTTGTAGCCACGGGACTCAAACCACCGGCGAGAAAAGAAGATCGGGGCATACTCGCCATTGATGGGCTCGATCGTGTATCCGCTGATTCCCGCGGACAGTCGCAACTGGACCCGGGTGATCGGCAGGTAGTCTGGATTATCTGCCATCGAGTGCATAGTGTGCGCGGTTGGCTTTTCTGGTCCGGTACCGGCTGCAATCCATATGGCGGAAAATCCACTCTCGGCTTCGATTCGAGAGGCCACCTCCGGTTTCATGCTCACGGTGTCGCCGTTGAGCCAGGCGGCGACAGACGCCCGAGATACACCGGCCCGCCTTGCCAGTTCTGCTGGCTTCCAGCCGGTAGTTGCGAGCACCTTTCCGACGCGATCAGACAATTTTTTCATGGCGTTAGACTAGCCGAACATCAGCTAGGTGTACTTGACGTTGTTGTAAGGTTCAACTAGCATGGCCGGCATGGATACTGACAAGCCTATTCTTGCTGACCTCCGCCCGATCTTGCATGCGCTGCTTGAGCGCGGCATATCGCAGGCGCAGATTGCCCGGCACCTATCGCTTTCCCGTGCATCCGTCTGCGAAGCGGCGAGGGCCTCCACGAGGCCTTGGATGCCCGCTTGGGATACTGGGCAGAAGTTGCTTGCCCTCTATGGCGATCAGTTGCTTGCCGGGCAACCCGATGACGCAACCCAAATCAACCCAGCGTGAATCACCCATGATCAAGTCCCTATACGCCCGCTTCGTGCTGTTCCTGATCGGGCCGGCGATTGCCGAGCACAGCCGCCAGCGGCAGGAGGCGACTCGGATAGAAAGTGAGCGCTGGAAAGCGGTTGGCTATCCAGGCGGCACCTGGCAAGCCCACGGGGCGCTCAGCCAGTACTGGAAGGAGCGCGGTTGTCCTGGCGGTCTTAAAGAGGCCGAGCGCCGCGGGCTTACAGGGCCGGATGGGAAGGCGATCGAGAGTTGATGTCTTCCACGGCTTCCATCAGGCGCTTTGCCTCGTCGGCTTTGCCCACATTGATGAGGTCTCTGTTGCTCATGAGCGCGAAGTCATTGAATGCTTGCCCAGCCTTGCCAGCGGCCCCATCGGGCAGGCTGTCGATGAGTGCGATAGCGAAAATCTGTAGTGCTGCAACTTGAGCCTGCAGATTCTTGATTGTGTCTTCCATGCGTACCCCTTTGGTGGTTGGTTGAGAAGGTTAGAGAGCTCGAATTATCCGCGATTGCGGGTGCGCACCAATAAGAAGTGGAGGGTATTCCCTCCCAAGGTTGGGGTTCGATGGATCCCATTGCAGTCTCCGGGGCAGTTCGATTGACTGCATCGTATCGGCGGGTGGGTTCCGCCGCATTCTTTGATTCTTGAACGGGATGGAATGGCCATGAATGGCAGAGAATTCCTCATTCAGCGGGAGCCGCTACTTACCGCAACATTGCGCAACGCGTGCCGCGATGCGGACAAGCGCCGCGCTCTCTGCGATGCAACTGGTTGGGATGAAACCATGCCCAACAAGGTCGCAAACGGGGCCGGGGTGACCTTGGAGAAGATCAACGCCATGCTGGACTCTTTGGGCCTGGTGGTGACCACGAAGGGCTACATGGATTACCTGGCGCGCGGGAACGAAATCGGCTCGTCTTGTGAGTGCGCTCGCCTGAGTATGGGTGCCTGTGGGCGCCAGTTGACGGGGCTCGTTTGACAATTCAGTTTGGCAACGATCTGCGGCAAGCCGGCTGGGCAATATACGGATGCCGATCCGCGCGGTGGAACGCATTGCAGCAACAGCCTAACCGCCTGCAGAAGCTCCTACGCGGGCGGCCGTCGTTTCCATCCCTCGCTCGAAGTACTTTCCACGGCCGCCATCGCGCGGCCATCCCTGTTTTTTCGCTATGGACTATCCAATTCAATCCATCGATGACATTCAGTGCGCCGGCGGCGCCATTGCGCGCGCTGGTGGCCAGCGATCTGCCAATCCTTACTCGAGCGGCACGACACATCACCATGCCTGGGACCTTGGCTATATCGCAGCTAAGCTGACCAGCTGGGTAGAGCGGGGCGAGAACGCGCAATGAAGACGCCGCCTTCTATCAAGCTTACCGGTGCTGAACTGACCGCGCTCGCCGGCGCTGGCGCGGATGCCGTCAACGTCTATGTCATGGGCATCCGTCCGCGCATGGATTTCCGCACAGGTGTGGTGGGCCGCACCGTGGCGATCTCTTACCAGGCTATCAAGGAATGGACCGAGCGCCATGCTCGCCAGGGCGTTCGCTTCTTCGCATATAGCCGTGACCAGATCCGGCGCATCGTGGATCAACTGGTCAATCTTGGGCTGGTGCGCAAGGAGGGTGGCCATCGTGAGCTCGTATTGCGTTGCGTGCTCGCCGATACGGATAACTGCGCGCAAAAAAAAGCCGCCAAGGGTCCGCCCTACCTCGCAGATCCCGGTCAAGCCAGTCCTGGCAAGGGAAAACAGGCTCCAGCAAAAACACCCCGAACGCCGAAAGCCGCCCCACATCCGGAGTCCGGATTAAAAACCTCTCCCCCTACCCCCTCTCGCCTGCAGCGAGAGGAGGATGGAAAGGCAATCGACCCTCCCGCACCTGCAGTGCGAGAGGACGATAAAACCCAAGGCGACGAAACACCCGGCGCGACGGAAGCGCAGCGGCTCTCAGAGGAACGCCACGGGCTGGCACAGCACGGTGGGGAAAAGCTGAAATCAGAGAAGGGGGCGCAGTCCATCGTTCGGTGGCAGGCGCATCTGGCGTGGCCAGTAGGTCTGGAGGACCGCCAGCGGGCCTACCTTGCACGAAGACTGCGCCCGCTGGGCGCGAAGCTCGGCCAGCGCGTTTTAGACGAATGGAGGGGCGAATGTACGGCCGGTGGCATCAAGGCGCCGTGGCGATACCTCAGCTGGCTGATCACGCAGGCGCAGTTGCCCAACTGGGAGCCGGTCCACGCCGACGAGGTGGCCAGGAAGCGCGAGTTAGTGTGGCTGAATCAGGCCGCTCATGAGGCGGCGCACCAGGCCAAGGTGGCACACATTCCGGCGCAGCCGCTGCCGCGCGGGCAGTGGAAGGCAATGGTCGCGCCGCCGCCGAGCCGGCGCGGCGATTGGGGGAAATGATGGTGGTACATGCAGCGCTGCCGCAGGGCAGCGGCATGGGTCGATTGGACGGCAAATCAGGGGATGGATGGCATGCAGCAGATTGACGTGCGGGAAAAGATGGCGGTGGCAATGAATGCACGTGGGCAGCTCGCTGACGCGGGCGTCAATTCGGAGACAATGCTTGGGGCGCTGGCGGCAGCCGACGAACTGGGTGCATTGCTTTGGCGCATGAGCTATGGTGATGCCATGACCAGCGACAGCATGACGCGGGCCGTATTGCTGCTGGCCAAGCGTGTGCGCACCGCGCTCAAGCCGGGGCGCGGTGGTCGTGGCATGCGTGATCGTCGGCCAGCGCAGACCGAGGATGGCGATGTGTTCACGCGTCTGGCGCGCCGGGCCATTGCGGAATGGGTGGGGCAGCGCTGCGATGTGTGTCATGGCCGGGTGGTTGGGTCGACGCCGGACCCTGGCCACCCGCTCGGAATGCGTGTGTACTCCTGCGCGGTATGCGGTGGCTCGGGCCTGCAGCACTATCGTCGACGCAGGCTGGCCGGAGCAAGGTCAGCACCGGGTGCGTGGGCACAGTGCCATGACGCGGTACGGGCGCATGCGCTGGGTCTGCCGCTCGACACCTACCGGCAGCACTGGGCCGCACGCCTGATGGCGGCGCTGGCGCTGCTCGATGCGTGCGATGGCGATACGAGGCAGCGCATGCGGGGCCAACTCCGGGTCCTTGCAAAATAAAAAAAGCGCGACTATCATCCAACCCATCGCTGGCACCGCGCGTTAGTCGTGCAATCCCGTGCCCCGGACATATCAAAAAAGCAAGAAGAGCTGGGGCGATTTGTGTGGGAGGGCATTCGCCCTGATTTTTTGAATACCCAAAGCCTCGAGTGCGAAAGCCTCGGGGTTTTTTCATTTCCGCGCCTGCCGCAGCATCCCGTTGCAGTTGTCTCCTTGGCCCGCCGAAAGCGGGCCTTTCTCCTTGGGCCGGTGCGTGCGCGCTGGCCCAACTCTTTTCTGGGACCGCTATGCGTAAATCCATCGTCCGAGTGTTCATGTGGCTCACGGGTAAGACCGAGGAAGAGCTTGCCCTTGCCTGGACCGTTCACTACTTCTTGACCCGCTCTCGTCTCCGCGCCTACTGGCGCACCCTGGTGCACTGATGCCGCCGCGCCCACCGTCCATCTGTCGCCACCCGAGCTGCGGCATCACGATTGCCAAGCCGGGCTACTGCGATGCGCATGCCCGGCCCTCCGGCGGCTGGCGCAGCGATGCCGAGCGCGGGACTCGGCAGGAGCGGGGCTACGGCAGTGAGTGGGAGCAGACGCGGAAGCGGATTCTTCGGCGTGCCGCTGGTCTGTGCGAGTGCGCCGAGTGCAAGGCCCTGGGTCGTATCCGTGTGGCCAAGGAAGTAGACCACATCATCCCTAAGGCTCGGGGCGGCACGGATGACGATGACAACCTGCAGGCGATCAATCGTGATTGTCACAAGGCGAAGACGTTGCGCGAGCGGGGCGCAGCACCAGTCGCCGAGGCTGGCGCGGTGACGGGTCGATGGGTCGGCGGCGCGTGGGTGATGCCGGGCCGCCGGCGGTGAGCGGCCGGGGGTGGGAGTGCGCGCCCCCGGCAGGCAGGGGGGGGTGAAAAGTCCAGGGCCGACCCGGCGCCGGACCGTGCATTCAGGCTCGTTTTATCGACGGGCCATTTTCAGAGAGGGGGGGGGTCGACGTATCCGCCTCGTACAGCCCAGAAAAGCAAGCCGATTGGCGTTTTTGGTGGGCGCAGCGAATAGGAGCCGTGTATGGGTCATGAAGACGCCGATACGCCGGTCGCCGGAGGCGGGGAAGCCATTGGTCCGGTGGGTGCCGGTGGTAAGGAAATCCGATCTCCCGCGCCGCCGCCTGGCGCGCAACTCTCGCCGCGGGAGCGGAAGGTGTGGGACTACATCTGTGCGGTGCTTCGTGATGAAGGGTTGCCGCATCGGACCGGTGGCATTGCCATCACCATCATCTGCAAGACGTTCGTCCAGTACATCCAGACGGAACTCGAGCTGCAGAACTTCATCGCTGGCAACAGCGGATCGATTCTGCAGAAGTCGCCGAAAAGCGATTACAGCCAGCCGCATCCGCTGTACTACGCCGCGCGTGACATCAAACAGGAGTTGCTCAAATGGTTGCCGGAGGCATGCTTGAGCCTGCCATCGGCCGTGATGGCGAAGGCGAAGATGGGCGAGGAGGGCAAGCAGGACGACCTGTTCGGCGATCTTCTGGCCCACGCGCAAAGCGAACGGAGCGCCGCGAGCGGGCGCGCCGCACCAAGAAGCACGTCGACCGTCTGACGCCGCCGGCCGCCGAGCTGCGAGAGTGGGATACGGCCTATGGCCTGCCCGTACTGCGCGGCGAGGTGGTGGTGGGCGAGTACGTCTACCTGGCGGTGGAGCGGCACTACCGGGATCTGCAGGACGGCCACAAGCGCGGGCTGCATTTCGAGCCAGATGCTGGATGGCATGTCATCCACTTCATTGAAAAGTTCTTCGTCCACATCAAGGGGCCACTGGCGCGTCAGCCGATCCTGCTGGATCCGTGGCAGAAGTTCTGGACCGCAGTGCTGTACGGCTGGAAGACCGACGAGGGCATCCGGCGATTCACCCGCGGCTACGAAGAGGTGGCGCGCAAGAACGGCAAGAGCACCTGGAAGGGGCCGCAGGGCGCATACCTGTTCATGATGGATGGGGAAATCGGCGCCGAAGTATATGCGGTGGCTACCACGCGTGAGCAGGCCATGTCGGTGTTTCGCCCGGCCTTCGATAACTTCCGCAGCTGGGCGCGAAAGTCACCAGGCGTGAAGCGCTCCTTCAAGATTCACGAGGGCGCCAATCTCGAAAAGATCTCCTTCGACACGTCGGTCTTCAAGCCGCTGCCGGCCAATGCGGAGTCGCTGGACGGCCTGAATCCGTCGGCTATCCTGTTTGACGAGCTGCACGCGCAGAAGACGCCAGACGTGTGGGACGTGATGGAGACCGCGCTCGGTGCGCGCACCCAGCCGCTGCTATCGGCGATCACCACCGCCGGCTTCATCTTGGACGGTATCTGCACCGAGGTGCGGCGCTACCTGATCGAGGTGCTGAAGGGCGAGCGCTCCGACGATACGTTCTTCGGCTACATCTACACCCTGGACGAAGGCGACGACCCATTCGAGGAGCGCAACTGGTACAAGGCCAATCCCGGCCTGGGGCGCTCCAAGCGCCTTGAATACATGCGCACCATGGCGCGCAAGGCGGCATTCCTGCCCAGCGCGCTCGCCAACTTTCTCACCAAGGACTTGAACGTCTGGGTGAACTCGGCCGATGGCTGGATCAGCCCGCAGGTCTGGGACAAAGGTGGCAAGCCCTTCGATATCGCGGTACTGGCGGGCCGGCGCTGCTACGGCGGCCTGGATCTGTCGGCCACACAGGATTTGACCGCGTTCTCCCTGGTCTTTCCGCCGGCGGACGACGATCCAAATGGCGAGTGGCATGTGCTGGTATGGACCTGGTGCCCGCAGGAGAAGGTCGACATGCAGGCCGATGCCAAAGACGAGCGGGCGAGGTATGACCGCTGGGAGAAGGATGGCTGGTTGGAAGCAACCGAGGGCACGATCACCGACTATGCGCCGGTGAAGGCGCGCATCAAGGCGGCGCGCCAGATGTTCGACCTGGTGGAAGTCGGCTTTGACGAATGGAACGCAGCTCAGCTGGTGGGCGAGCTGATGGCCGAGGGCTTGCCCATGGTCAAGGTGCCGCAGAACACGCAGGGGATGTACCCGGGCGCGCGCCGCTTCGAGGAACTGATCTACGGCAAGAAGCTGCGGCACGGTGGCAATCCCGTGCTGCGTTGGGCTGTCACCAACATCGCACTGCTGTACGACACCAACGGCAACTTCCGCCCAGACAAGAAGAAATCCAAGGGCCGCGGCCGCATCGATCCCGGTGTGGCCACCGTCATGGCGCTCAGCCGTGCTGTGGCAATCGAACCAACCAAGGCTGAATCGGGAATCATCGTGCTATGACCCACTGGTATAACGAAGAGCGCGTCCGGCAGCATGGCTCGGTCGTGCTCAACGCCTGGCGCGAGCAGCGCCAGGCTGAGCGGGCGCAGGCGTCGTCGAAGGTGCCGATAGCGGATATCCGTCCTGGCACAGATGCCTATGGCTGGCTCACCGGCGGGCTGCGTGGTCCAGGCCGGGTAGTCAGCGAGCGCTCGGCCATGAGCATCGGTGCCGTCTACGCATGCGTGTCGCTCATTGGCGGGGCGCTGGCCTCGCTGAACCTGGAAACTTATCGTCGCGTGGGCACCAGCCGGGAAGTGGACCGGGGTGATCTGTGGTGGATGCTCAATGAAGAAATGCATCCACGCTGGTCGGCACCGGTAGCGTGGGAGTTCGGTGCGCAGTCGCTCTTGCTGCATGGTGACCTGTTTATGCGGATCCGCCGTCAGAGTCGGTACTCCCCGAACATCGCTACGCTGCAGCCCTACCATGCGCTACAGGTAGATCCGCAGCCGACACAGGACAAGCAGCGGCTGCTGTACTACCTCTACAACGAGGATGGCACCGTGGAGGTTGTCGATCAGGACGACATGATCCATGTGCCTGGCCCGGGTTTCGATGGCCGCCGCGGCATGTCGCAGATCCGGCATGTCTTGCGGCGGTCGGTGTCGCTGGCTACCGCCGGCGGAGAGCAGGCCGAATCCATGCTCGACAACATGCGCCCGGACCTGGTGCTCACGCAAAACCGGGAAGCGAAGAAGTTGGAGCCCGGGGATATTGACCACCTGCGGAAGCAATGGCTGGAGCGGTACTCCGGGCAGGGCGGCAAGGACGGCGCGCCGGTAATTCTGACCGGTGGCATGGACATCAAGCAGATCAGTATCACGCCGCAGGATGCACAAATGCTGGAGCTTCTGAATCTGTCTGTCGAAGACACCGCACGCGTGTTCGGTGTGCCGCCGTTCATGATTGGCTACACCGATAAAACAACCGGCTGGGGCAGTGGCGTGGAGCAGATGAGCATCGCCTTCATCCAGTACACGATGTCCCGTCACCTGGTGAAGATTGCGAAGGAATTCAATCGCAAGGTCTACCGCGGCGGGCGCGAGCGGTACGTCGAGTACAACACCGAGGCGCTCGAGCAGGGCGACCTGAAAACGCGAATGGATGCTGCACGGATCGCCTTCGGGCGCGCCGGTGAGGTTGGCTGGGCGACGCGTACCGAGACCCGGCGACTCTTCAACTTGCCGCCAGAAAAGGCGGGCGACGTATTTAACGAAGGAAAGGGCGATGCGCCGAAACAAAATCCTCCAGCTCCTCAATGACAACCGGGCCGCGACGCGCGCTTTCAACGTGGTGGCCAGTGCAGCCGATGAGGTGACGGTCTACCTCTATGACGTGATCGTCAGCGATGACTGGTGGGGCGGCGTGTCCGCTACCGCCTTCGTCAAGGAACTCGCTGGCATCACAGCCAGCACGATCCGGTTGCGCGTCAACTCGCCGGGCGGCGATGTGTTTGCTGCGCGGGCGATGGAAGCAGCGCTGCGCGGCCATGCCGCCAAGGTGATTGTCCATGTCGATGGTCTAGCGGCGAGCGCGGCCAGCTTCCTGATCATGGCGGCCGACGAGATCGAGATCTCCGATGGCGGCTTCGTGATGATCCACAAGGCGTGGACGGCGCTGTGGGGCAATGCCAACGACCTGCGGTCGGAGGCGGATCTGCTCGACAAGATCGATGCCACGCTGGTCAACACCTATGCGCAGCGCACGGGCCAGTCGGCGGAAGACATCGCGGCCTGGATGGATGCGGAGACCTGGCTCAGTGCCGACGAGGCGGTTGCCAAGGGATTTGCGGACCGTAAGGCGGATGCGACCGCCAAGACCAGCGCGCAGGCCTGCGCCTGGAACCTGCGGGCGTTCGCCAACGCGCCGGACGCCGCAAGAACAGAGCCGCCGCCGGCCGACCCCAAGACCGTGCCCGCGCCGGCCGCTGCGCCACCGCAGGCTGCGCCGGTGCCGGACTTTTCGGCCATGCGCCGGCAGCTGGCGCTGGCCCAACGAATCTGACGCGCTCCCGCGTCGGCCCAAGCCGCCCCTCCCGGGCGGCTTTTTTCTTTTCTACACCTGGAGAATCCATGAAGCAGAGCATTCAAGCATTGCGGGAGCGCCGCGACGCCCTCGCCAAGAACATCAACGCCCTGATGGCCAACAACACGGGCGAGAAGTGGACGGCGGCGCATCAGACCGAGTACGACACCGGCATGGCCGAAATCGATCGCGTCAATGCGGAGATCAAGCGCAATGAGGATTATCTGGCCAAGCTGGGCGAGGAAGCCGCTGCGGGCCGCCCGGATGGCTTGATCGATGCCTCCATTCGCACGCCGGGCGCGCATAACGAGGAGTCTCGGGCCTTCCGCGCCTACCTCTCCGGTGGGTTGTCCGCGCTTACGCCGGAGGATGCCCAGCGCGCCAACGCGCGCCGCCCGGTGGATTTGCCCCAAAACGCGATGTCGACCACGACCCCTGCCGAGGGGGGCTATACCGTGGCTACCGAATACTTCCGCCAGCTGACGGAGGCAATGAAAGCCTATGGTGGCCTGCGCAACCTGGCCACCGTGATCCAGACCAGTACCGGTGCGGACATGAATTTCCCGGCGGCGGACGCAACTTCGGAAGAAGGTGAAATCCTGGGTCAGAACGCCAAGGCCAGTGCAGCAGACACGACCTTCAACAATCTGGTGTTGAAGGTCTATAAATACAGTTCCAAGTCCATTGCTGTGCCGTTCGAGCTGATCCAAGACAGCATGTTCGATATCGAACTGTATGTCCGGGCGCTGCTGGCGACGCGCTTGGGCCGTATTACCAACAAGCACTACGTGATCGGCAACGGCACCACTCAGCCCGCCGGGCTGATTACTACGGCCACTGTCGGGAAGATCGGCGCCACCGGTGCTATTGCCTCGGTTTCCTATGACGACCTGGTGGATCTGGAGCACAGCGTAGATCCGATCTATCGCAGCAGCGCCAGGGTGGGTTGGCTGATGCATGACCAGTCGCTGAAGGCCGTGCGGAAGGTCAAAGACGCGAATGGCCGTCCGATCTTTGTGCCGGGTTACGAGCAGGGCAATCCGAGCGGCGCGCCGGACCGGCTGCTCAACCGTCCGGTCCAGGTGGATCAGGCCATGCCGCAGATGGCGGCCAATGCCAAATCGATCGCATTTGGCGACTACTCCAAGTACATGGTCCGGGAGGTCATGGATCTGACCCTGTTCCGCATGAATGACTCGGCCTACACCCTCAACGGGCAGGTTGGCTTCGTCGCCTTCAATCGCCAGGGCGGCAACCTGGTCGACGTGGGCGGTGCGGTGAAGCTCTACCAGAACCCCGCGGCCTAACCCGGCCCGGATTCTTTGCAGATTACAGGGGCTGCTGGGCAGTCCCTTCTACATAGGAGAGCCATATGGCGAAGCAGAATCAGGCGGCGGCCACCGCGAAGCTGGAGGCCGCATTGAGCGGTGCTGAATGGGTGGGGGACCAGGCGGGTATCGCCATGCAGCCCGCTGCGGTGGGCGACGGGGCAGCGTCGGACTCCGGCGGCAATATCGGTGGTGATTCGGCAGAGGGTATTGCTGGCGGCGCGGCTGGTCAGGCCGGGGCCGACCAGGTGCCCACTTCGGCGCCAGCGTCTGGCGACATGACGGTGGTGCTGCGTGTCGATACGGGGCCGGCGAAGTCGGCGCTGGCCGAGCTGCAGGGGGCCATCAAAAAGACCAACGCCGTGCCGGCGGCTTCTGAAATCGTTCCGGTGGCAGTGGTCAAGCGCGTACAGGCGCGCGTTCTGGTGGAGGGCCGTTTCGGCAAGCCCAACCAGGTGGTGACCGTCACGGAAGACGAGGCCAGCGCCGCCGGCGGCGAACTCGACACGCATCCGGCGGCCGTGGCCTACGCGAAGGGCCTGTAAGCCATGCGCGTCGTCATCGATCCGCCGGCGCAGGAGGCGATCACCCTGGAGCGGGCCAAAGGGCACCTGAAGCTCGACCCCGACGACGAGGACTTGACGATTGCCGCTCAAATCGATGCGGAGATACAGGATGCCATCGTCTCGGCCCGCGAGATGCTGGAGGGGGAGTTGATGCGACCACTCCTCCCTCAGCTATGCGAGGTCAGGGTGGATCGGCTTGAGCGACGGATAAGGCTGTGGCATGACGTTACAGCCGTGGATAGTGTCGCCTATCGCGATGCGGCCGGCGTCGACCAAACGATGCCGCGCGAGGCCTGCCAGGTTGAGGGTGGGGCGTACCTGGTCCTGGCCGGGGAGATCCCGGATGGAACGGGGGTGCGCGTACGGTTCCGCTGCGGTGCGTTTCCTGCGGTGAGCGCTGTGCCTCGCTCACTCGTCTCATGGATGCTGCTGCAGGTCGGCACGCTATATGAGCATCCGCAGGGCGTCACCCAGGGACAAACGTTCGTCGTGCCATCCGAGTTCACTTCCGGGTTAATCAACCGATATCGCGTCGTGGGGCTATGACATGGATTTCGGAAAGCTAGACAAGCGGGTGAAGATCCAGCGCCTTGGCGGGGAGCGGGACAAGCTTGGGGAGGTGGTACCCGCTTGGGTGGATGTAACGCGGGCCTGGGCGAGCATCCTCCATAAAAGTGGCCTTGAGACAATCAAGGCTGACGCCAATGTATCGGTCGTGCAGGCAAGCATCCGGATTCGGTTTCGCAGGGGCATTACTGCTGCAATGCGGGTGGTGCATGGTGCAACCATCTACGAAATCAAGGCGGTGCTGCCTGGTGGGCGTCGTGGGCATATGGATCTGGTATGCCAAACGGGGGCTTCCAATGGCTGAGTCGGCGGAGTCGATTGTCTACGCCGCGCTGCGCGGGATCCTAGCCGACCGGGTCTATCCGGATGTCGCCCCGGATGGGGCGGCGCGGCCCTATATCACCTACCAGGCAGCCGGCGGGCAGGATGCCAATTCATTGGATGGCCAGAGCGATCTCCAGAACGCGCGGATGCAGGTCACGGTCTGGGCGGATCGGCGGGGCGAGTGCACGGAGATCATGGGCCGGGTACGAGGGGCGTTGACCGTGATGCAGTCGGCAACGCTCTCCATGGAGGCAATGACGTGGACGTTGGACGTCCCTCAGACCGTGCCAATCGGGGCGCCTGTCAGTGTCTACGAGCCCGACACAAAGCTGCGCGGCTCGCGGCAGGACTTCAGCGTCTGGTTTTACCCGTGATCCGCCTGTGGGCTGCGGTCATATTTACAACACCCCGCGCTGCGGGGTTTTTCAATTGCGAGGACAGAAATGGGAAGTACTGCAATTAGCGCGCAGGGCACGAAGCTGGAAATCTCCAGCACGGCCAGCGCGGCAAAGGCCATCACGGCCATCGCGCTCGGCTTTCCAACCATTCTCACCATGGCTGCCCACGGCATGTCCAATGGCGATGTGGTGACCCTGGCCAACCTGGCTGGCGCCGACGCGGCCCTGCTGAGCGGGCAAACGGCCGTCGCCAAGAACGTGACGGCCAATACCATCGCCGTGGACATCAACACCACTGGCAAGACCATCACCGCGGCCGGCAACGCAACGCCGCTGAGCTGGGTCAAGATCAAGGGTGTCACATCCTTCAAGGGCTTCGACGGTCAAGCCGGCGAGATCGACACAACCGATTTCGATTCCACTGCAAAGGAGAATCTGCCTGGCCTTCAGGATTGGGGAAATTTCTCGTTCGATGTGAACAAGGATTTTGCCGATCCTGGGCAGTTGGCGCTCGACGCTGCAAAGCGAGCTTCCATTCAGAGGTCCTTCAGACTCACGCTGCCCAACAACAAGACGAAGACGTTCAGCGGCACCGTAAAGAATAGCCCGCTCGAAGGAGCGGTCGATGCGCTGGTGAAGGCCACCGGCGTCAACCTCCGTATCAGTGGCGACGTGGTGGATGCATAACATGAATATTCTCTCGAAAGAACAGATCCTGGCTTCGGCCGACATCAAGACCGAAGACGTGTTGGTAAGCGAGTGGGGCGGCACCGTGCGCGTTGCCGTCATGTCTGGTCGATTGCGCGACCGTTTCCTTGATCTGCAGGGCGCCGGGCCGAAGCCCGTGAGTGAGTCTCAGGCGCTGCTGCTGGTGCTGACCATCGTTGACGAGGTGGGGCGGACAGTCTTCAGTGAGGGGGACATCGAGGCGCTGCGCGAGAAGAATCAGGACGTGCTGGATCGGCTGGGTGGGGTGGCCATGCGCATCAACGGCATGGCCATGAATGCCGTGGAGCAAGCCGGAAAAAACTCCGAAGCCGCCCCGAGCGGCGTTTCTGGTTCCGACTCGCCCTTGCCCTCGGAAAGTCAGTAAGGCAGGCGCAGGCCGAGATCGACAGCGCGGAGTTCACCGAATGGATGGCGTTCTACGAGATGGAGCCGTGGGGCGGCCACTACGACGACCTCCGCGCGGGCGCGATCACTTCCATGCTGGCCAACATCAATCGTGACCCGAAGAAGCGCAAGGAATCGTTCGGGCTGCTGGATTTCATCACCTGGAGCAAATATCACCAGGCTGAGACGGCAGCGGAGCCGATTCTATTGGCCGATCCGGAGGAGCATTCGAGGTTGCTCGAATCGATGCTGTTTCCAAGGAGGGAGTAGCGATGGCAACACGCTCATTCAGTGTTCAGAACCCAGATGCGCTTACGGCTACGCTGCGCAACCTTGGTGAGGTGGCGAGCGAGTCAACACTACGCCAGGCCGCAGTAGCGGGCGCGCGCGTGGTCTTCGCGGAGGCCAAGCGGCGCGCGCCGGTGGGCGTGAAGGCCTATGAGCGCAAGGGCAAGAAGCATTACCCGGGGTTCCTGCGCGACCACATCCTGATCGCCTATGACGAGAAGTCATCCGTGCCTGGTCGTAGTGCCTCCTACATCGTGACCTGGTCGAAGGATGCCTTCTATGGCCGCTTTGTCGAGCACGGTACGTCGAAGATGCCGGCAGATCCGTTTCTGCGGCCGGCTTTTGACGCGCGCCGACGAGAGATTGAGGAGGCCATCGACGCGGTGATTCAGGAGAAAGTCAAGGAGGCGGCCAGTGTCAAATGAAACAATCGTTCGCATCACAACGGACAGTAGCGGCTACGTGGCCGGCGTGGAGCGGGCGAAGCGCAGTGCGGCGGCGTTCCTGGCGGCTCAAGAGAGTGCGGCTCGGCGTGAGCAGGCAATCCTGGCTGCGGTAGCCGAAGCACGGGCGAGTGGAAGTCAGGCCTCCGAGCGCCAGATCGCGAGCTACATCCGCAATGTGGCGCGGCAGGCCGAAGCCGTTGGCAAGTCCAGGGCGCAGCTCATGGAGGAGCGGGCGGCGTTGCTGGGTGTGAGTGGCGCAGTTGAGTCCTACGTCAATACGCTGCGTTCAGCCCAATCGGCTGGCGCATCTCTCGTCACCGGCTCGAAGGCGTCGGAGGCGGCGCTCAACAGCGTTGGCATGTCGGCCAAGGCGACCGCCGCGGCGATGCGCATGGTGCCGGCGCAGATGACTGACATCGTGACGCAGTTGGCCGGTGGCCAGAGCCCGCTGCTGATCCTCACGCAGCAGGGCGGGCAGCTGAAAGACATGTTTGGTGGTGTCGTCCCTGCGGTGCGAGCCCTGGGCACCTACATTGCCGGCTTAGTCACACCATTCACTCTCACTGCCGCTGCGGGCGCGGTGCTGGCCTATGCGTACTATCAAGGGGCGCAGGAGGCGGACAAGCTGAACAAGGCGATTCAGCTGACCGGCAATTACGCCGGTGTTACGCAGGCCCAGGTCGGGAGTCTGGCGGGCAATATCGGCGCGGCGCGTGGCGAGGTCGGCCGGGCCCAGGAGGTGCTAACGGGCTTCGTCGCCAGTGGTCGGGTTGGTCAGGCGGCGCTGGAAGACTTCACGCGGGCCACGCTGGAAATGGCCAGGCGCAGCGGGGAGGATGCCAGCGCAGTCGCGGCGGACTTCATCAAGATGAGTGACGGCGTTGCCAAGTGGGCTGCCGAGCACAACCGGCAATACCACTTCCTCACGGAAGCGCAGTACGAGCACATCAAGAAGCTGGAGGATGAGGGGAAGGCCCAGCAGGCCATGCATGAAACGGCCAAGGCCCTGCATAACCACCTCGGTGGCGAAGGCAAGGACAAGGTCGGGCTCATTACTATGGCCTATGAGGGTTGGCGCAAGACCATTGAGGGGGTCGGTCGTGCGCTGATGAGCATCGGCAAGGAGGCCACGAACAGCGAGCGCCTGATCGATCTCCAGAAGACGATGGCGCAGCAGGAGAAGGAACTCGCCGAGGCTAAGGCAAAGGGCTACAACACGGTCCAGCTCGAAAAGGCGCTGGCCGCCAATCTTGATCTGATCAAGAAGTACAACACCGCGGTGATCGACGAGCAGGCGGCGGCGGACAAGAAAAGCGCAGATGCGCAGCGCAACGCTGCTGGCATCGCGGCCAAGGATTGGATGGATGGCCAGCGCACGCAGTACGACAAGGCTTATGCCAAGCAGAAGGAACTGGCCGAGGCCAAGCGTAAGTACGAGGCGCTGATCGCATCCAACCCGGATTCGCCTGGTGCCAAGACTGCCTATGACAACATCGTCGCGGGTATCAACGACAAGTACAAGGAAAAGGCCGGCCCGAAGCCGAAGGCGTACCAGGATGACGCCGCCGCGCGCTTCATCCAGCAGCTGCGCGATCAGGATGCAGCGACTCGGGCGGCGCTTGACTCCAGCGACAAGCTGACGGCTGCAGAAAAGCAGCAAGCCGAGTTCCTGCAGAAGATCGCGGACATCAAAGGCAAGTCCATCTTGACGGCCGAGCAGAAGAGCTTGCTCGCCTCTCAGGATCGCATCAAGCAGCAGCTGGCCGAGAACGTCGCCAACGAGCGCGCGCTGCAGATGAAGGAGGAGGGAAACAAGCTCGACGAACGCTCGGCGCAGATCAACGCGCAGATCGCCAACTACCAGCAGAGCCAGCGCGAGCAGCAGGCGCGCCGACTGGATGCCATCGGTATGGGTGCGGACGCCCAGAAGAACGCCGAGGCGGTCAAGTCGATCTACAGGGAATATGAAAAGCTGCAGTGGCAGCTGGAGAAGGGCACGCCGAAGAGCCAGCTTGGCTCCGAGAAGTACCTGGCAGAGAAGACCCAGATCCAGGAGCAGCTGCAGCAGTCGCTGCAGGACTACAACGACTATTACGAGACCCTGAAGGCGAAGCAGGCGGACTGGACCAACGGCGCGACCGAATCGGTGGCCAACTACGTGGAGTCGTCGCGCAACATGATGGCGCAGGCCAGCGGCGCATTCACAAGCATGTTCAAGGGCATGGAGGATGGGATCACCAGTTTCGCCATGACAGGCCAGCTTCGCTTCGGGGATATGGCTAAGTCGATTATTGCGGATCTGATCCGCATCCAGGCGCGTGCGCAGATCTCCGGGCTGCTCCAGATGGGCATCAGCACGGTGAGCATGTTTGCAAACTCCGCTACGAACTTCAACGGCTCCATCGATGGCGTATCCGGTGCCTTCGGAGGGGCGCGGACCACCGGGATCTTCTACAAGGCGGATGGCGGCTTTATCTCTGGCCCGGGCACTTCGACCAGCGACAGCATCCCGGCCTGGCTCTCGAATGGCGAGTACGTCGTGAATGCAGCGGCGACATCCAAGCACAGGGCATTGCTGGAGGCGATCAACGGCGGCGCTGCTCCCGCCAAGTTTGCCGCCGGCGGCTACGTTGGTGGCTCTGTGCCGGCACCGTTCGTACCCACATCTTCGAGCAATTCCGCCGCAAATCAAGCAGTTACGCCAGCCGGCAGCGGGGGCGCAGTCCATGTTGAAACGCAGATCTTCATGGGCGATGGAACGTCGAAGTCGAAGACCGAGGGCGGGCCAGCGTCGTCGGCTAAGCAGTTCGGCGACATGATCAATGGCCTGGTGCGCGATGTCATTGCGCGCGAATCACGCCAGGGTGGCTTGCTTTGGCAGGCCAGGAACGGGCAGGCATAGATGGCGACTGAAACTTTCACCTGGGCACCGCGCATCGGCGCGCAGGGCCAGACGACGCTGCGCGTGCGCGGCGCGCAGTTTGGCGACGGCTACAAGCAAACGGTTGCCGACGGCATCAACAACAAGGTTCAGTCGTGGCCGCTGTCCTTCAACGGCTCCAAGGCAAAGATCCAGGCAATTGTTGATTTTCTGGACAGGAATGCCGGCGCGAAGTCCTTCTATTGGACCCCGCCGCTCGGCGCGCAGGGCCTGTACAAGGTGGTCAGCTACACGTCGGGGCATGTGGAAGGCGCCGTCTATTCCCTCTCAGCAACCTTCGAACAGGCCTTCCGGCCGTAAGCGAACAGAGTATGAACATTACGGCCGATATTCAAGGGCTTGAGCCCGGCGCGCTGGTTGAGCTTTTCGAGCTGGATGCGACGACGCTGGGCGGTGACGTGCTGCGCTTCCATGGCTACACCCAAGTGGGAGCCATCTGGTGGCAGGGAAAGGAGTACTCCGGCTGGCCGATCCAGGCCGAGGGCTTCTCGCGGACCGGCAACGGCCAGCAGCCCGTGCCATCGCTTTCCGTTGGCAACGTGGACGGCTCTGTCACGGCGCTGTGCTTGCACCTGGCTGACATGGTTGGGGCGAAGGTCCTGCGCCACCGGACGCTGGGCCAGTACCTGGATTCGCGGAATTTTCCGGCGGGGCCGAACGATGGTCCGACGCTCACACTGGATTTTGGGACCCAGACTTACATGGTGTGGGATGGCAACCCGAGCGCGGATTCCACCGAGGCGCTGCCTACGGAACTCTGGTACATCGAGCAGAAGACCAGCGAGACGAATGAGGTGGTGACGTTCGAGCTGGCGAGCGCCCTGGATTTCAACGGCGAGCAGCTGCCGCGCCGGCAGATCGTCGCGAATGTGTGCATGTGGCTCAGCATCGGTGGGTACCGCGGGCCGAACTGTGGATACACCGGCTCCGCATATTTCGACCGGAACGATGCCCCGGTCGGGGATCCAACGCTCGACCGCTGCGGTGGGCGCCTGTCTTCGTGTAAGTGCCGCTTCGGGGCCAACAATCCGTTGCCGTTCGGATCGTTTCCAGCGGCAGACCTGCTGCGCAGCTGAGCCGCGCCGCATTCTTTCGACCAGGCCGCCTCCGGGCGGCTTCTTCTTTTCTGGGGGATGACATGCCAGCAGCCGACCGCTTCGCCAATATGGCGAAGACCATCACGGCGCCATCGGACGCCTATTTTGCGATCACGCCGAGCGACACGAACGACTTTGCGGAGGTGGCGAACAGCATCCGCGTCGGCACCGCCGGTGACGTAGTTGCTGTGCGCCCGGACGGCGTTCCGGTCACGTTCAAGAACTGCCAGGCCGGCGAGACGCTTCCTATCCGCGCCAAGCGCGTGAATCTGGCCGGCACCACCGCATTCGACCTGGTGGGCCTATGAGGCTCGGGCTTGGGCTATCGCTGGTCGGCACCCGGCGCGCCGGCCGATACGACGCTGAGGATCTGTCGGAGGGCACGCTGCTGCTCGATTTCGGCGCTGTCAACGAGACGACGCTGCAACTCGATTTCGCTGCCGACATGTACCGCATATGGGTCGATGACCCGGCCTGGCCATATGGGCTTATTGGGATTTTCAAGGTGAAGGGATAATGCTAGTTCAGAAACCACTAGATCAAATTGCTGCATTCGCGCGAGCAAGTTCCCGTTACAAGATGGGTAGCGCTGGCCTTTATGTGCAAGATGGCATTAATGTCCCATCTCTGGCTTTTGATCCGATTGCCAGCACTCCGCGTGGGATGTTGGTTGAAAGTGCTTCGGCAAATCTTGTTACGCAGTCTTCGGATCTAAGTAACGGTATCTGGAACAAGGCGGCGGTTTCTGTTGCAAATGCCGGTGTCGGGAAAATATCCGGAATTAATGCACAAAATATTGTTCCAGATGCAGCAAACTCGACCCATTACGTTAGTAGGGGCGGGATGGTCCCAAGCAACACTGACGTGTGCATGTCCGTAATAGCAAAAGCTAACGGATTTAATTGCATTTGGCTTTATGGTGTGAATGGCGATAATCTCGGCGTACGCTTCGATCTTGTAAACCGAACGATGGTCGATTATGCAAACGGCACTGGAGTTCTTAAAGCAAAGGGGATGATTGACCTTGGGGATGGCTGGTTTCTTTGCTATGCAGCAGGGCAAGCGGTGTTTGGTGGGGCTAGCGCCACCTATGTAAATCTTGTCTCCAACAGCACCACCGTTTCGGTTGTGACCGGCGATGGTACGTCCGGTGTGCTAATCGCACATAACCAAATTGAGCTAGGTCTTAACCCAAGTTCCGCGATTGTCACCGCCGCAACGCAGGTTACTCGTGCGGCAGACATTGCGACGATCAGCGATCTGAGCAAAATCAGCTTCAACCAGGCTGAAGGCACGATTGTCGCGGAAGTCTTTATGCCGGCAAATCTATCGGTGCCGCGCGCCATCATGCAGGTGGATAACGGGGATAGCACAACTCGCTATTACTGCTATCTGCAAGGCGATGGGCTGGTGATCGGCGCGCAGGTTGGTGGTGTCACGAAAGCGGGGTTCAACTTGAGGTCGCTGCCGGCAGCGGGGCAGCGCTATCGATGCGCTATCACCTATGGGCCGGGCTCGGTCAGCGTGTGCGCGAACGGCGGGGAAGTGAAAACGGCTGCGGTGGATGCGCTGCCCGTGGTAAATCGGCTCACGATCGGGCACATCAGCAACGCACTGCAGCTCAATTCGACTTTCCGTTACCTGCGTACCATCCCGCGCCAAGTTCAAAGCGCTGATCTCCAGGCCCTGACCGCACTATGAACACCTTCCACGACTATTACCTGCGCGGGGTTGACCGCGATTCCACGCGCGCCGCGCTATTGGCGGCCGGCCTGACGGTCGATACTCTCGGCGAGGACGGCCAGTTGCGGCGCGTGCCGGTCGATGGCGTCAACATTTCCACCATTGGCACGATCTACCAGGGTGGTGAGTGGGATGCCGACGGCAACACAATCACCGCGCCAACGCCAATACCGGGCTGGCACGTGAACCTGCGACTGGATCGCCCGCTGTCTACCGGCGAGGTGACGGCGCTGGGCGATATGCTGGAGGAGCCCGGGCCTGTGACGCCATATCGGGTGTGGGCATGAACGGGGCCACGCTGGAGGCGATCCGAGTCCATGCGGCTGCGGACTACCCGCGCGAGGCCTGCGGGCTGGTGGTGGTGGCCAAGGGGCGGGAGCGGTATGTGCCCTGCAGGAATGCCGCCGCCGGCACGGAGCACTTCATCCTGCCGGCGGAGGACTACGCCGCGGCCGAGGATCTGGGTGAGGTGGTGGCGGTGGTCCACAGCCACCCGGATGCGCCGGCCGCGCCGAGCGAGGCTGACCTGGTCAGCTGCGAGGCCTCTGGCCTGCCATGGCACATCCTGTCGTGGCCGGGGGACGACCTGCGCACCATCGAGCCCAGCGGCTACCAAGCGCCGCTGGTAGGCCGCGAGTTCGCTCATGGCGTGCTGGACTGCTACACCCTGGTACGCGATTGGTATCAGCGCGAGCGCGGTATCACGTTGCCTGACTTCCCCCGGCGGGACGACTGGTGGAAGCATGGTGAGGACCTGTACCTGCAGCACTACGCCGAGGCCGGCTTTGTCGCTGTGTCGCAGGACCAGCCGGAGCAGGCCGGCGACGTGATCCTGATGCAGCTGCGCGCGCCGGTGCCGAACCACGCCGGCGTGTACCTGGGCGATGGGCTGATGCTGCACCACCTCCATGGCCGGCTGTCGTCGCGGGATGTGTATGGCGGCTACTGGCAGGAGATCACGCGCTGCGTGTTGAGGTATCGAGGATGAGCGAGAAACTTAGGACGATTCGGCTCTATGGCAAGCTTGGAACGCAGTTCGGTCGTGTGCATCGCTTGGTCGTGTCGAGCGCGGCGGAAGCCGTCCGTGCTCTTTCGGTGCTGCTGCCCGGCTTTCAGCAGGAACTCTGCTCAAGCAAGGATCGCGGGGTCGCTTATGCGGTCTTCGTCGGCAAGCGAAATGCAAGGGCCGACGAGCTCCATCTGCCGCCCGGGCGGGATGATATTCGGATCGCACCGGTGCTGCACGGAGCCAAGCGAGCAGGCCTCTTTCAGACGATTCTCGGCGTCGCGCTGATCGCGGTGGCGACGGTCTATAGCGGTGGCTTGGTGTCGGCGTTCACGACCAGCGGATGGGTCGGGACGACGGCCATGCTTGGTGCTTCCCTGGCGCTCGGCGGCGTGGTGCAGATGCTGTCTCCGCAGCAAAAAGGGCTATCCGCGAAGGACGGCCCCGACAACGGCGCCAGCTACAACTTCAACGGGCCAGTCAACACCACGGCCCAGGGAAATCCAGTGCCGTTGCTGTACGGCCGCATGATCGTCGGCAGTGCAGTGATTTCGGCGGGCATCTATGCGGAGGACCAAGCGTAGATGCCCGCACTTACATTCCAGGCACAGCCCCGCCCCAGTGCGGAGCTTTTTTACGTGAGCAACATGCATAACATCATTGGATACGGCGGGGGAGGCAAGGGTGGTGGTGGTGGCAGCACCCCTACAGAGAGCCCCGACAGCCTTCACTCCATCGCCTACGCTCGTGTTCTTGATCTGATCTCGGAGGGCGAAGTTCGAGGCCCGGCGAACGGCCTGCGGAGCCTCTTCCTGAATGGCACGCCGCTGGTCAACGCGGACGGCTCGCAGAACTTCGCTGGCGTGTCGGTTGATTATCGAGTAGGTACCCAGGACCAGGACCATATTCCCGGCTTCCCGTCTGTGGACAATGAGGTTGCTGTTGGCGTGACCCTCACATCGGCGGCGCCTTGGGTGCGCGCGGTGACCAATACGCAGCTGTCTGCCGTTCGTATTCGGCTTTCGGTGCCGTCGCTGTCAAAGGCCAACACCAGCAATGGGGACATCGGCGGATACAAGGTTGAGTATGCGATTGACCTGGCCACCGATGGCGGCGCCTACCAGCAGGTGCTTGCCGCTGCGTTCGATGGGAAGCAGACCCGCAAATACGAACGCAGTCACCGCGTAGATCTGCCACGTGCGAAGGTAGGCTGGAGCGTCCGGGTCCGCCGCATCACGCCCAACGCGAACAGCAGCACGATCGCTGATACCACGATGGTGGACTCGATCACCGAGGTGATCGATGCCAAGCTGCGTTACCCGAATAGCGCCTTGGTGGGGCTCAGCGTCGACGCGCGGCAATTCAGCAGCGTGCCGGCGCGGTCGTTCGACTGGTATGGCCGCATCATCCGCGTGCCCAGCAACTATGACCCGGCCACGCGAAACTACATTGGCAACTGGGACGGCACATTCAAGTCTGCCTGGACCGACAACCCGGCGTGGATCTTCTACGACCTGGTGCTTCATGCTCGCTACGGCCTTGGCAACCGCATCAACGCGGCGATGGTCGACAAGTGGTCGCTGTACCAGATCGGGCAATACTGCGACCAGATGGTGCCGGACGGCAAGGGGGGGCAGGAGCCGCGCTTTACCTGCAACTGCTACCTGCAGACGCGGACGGATGCCTATAAGGTGTTGCAGGACCTGTCGTCGATCTTTCGGGGAATGGCCTACTGGGCGGCTGGCAACGTGGTGGCCGTGGCCGACATGCCGGCAGATCCCCTGTACACATTCACCGCGGCCAACGTGGTGGATGGCAAGTTCTCGTACGCCGGCAGCGCTCTCAAGGCACGCAAGACGGTGGCGCTGGTGTCCTGGAACGATCCGGCTGATGCCTATCGCGCCAAGGTCGAATACGTCGAAGACCAAGACGGCATTGCACGATATGGCGTGCAGCAGGTTGAGACGACGGCGTTCGGGTGCACTTCGCAGGGGCAGGCGCATCGCACCGGGCAGTGGATTCTGCTGACCAGCCGGCTGGAAACGGAAACCGTCACGTTCAAGGTGGGCATGGATGCCGCCCTGGTGGCACCAGGCAGCCTGATTCGTGTGGCCGACCCCGCGCGCGCCGGCCGGCGCGTTGGTGGGCGCGTGCGTTCGGCCAACGGCCGTACCGTGACATTGGACAAGGCCGATCAGGTGGCGGTCGGCGATACTCTCACCGTGATTCTGCCTGCGGGGGCGGCGCAGACCAGGACCATTTCCGGTGTGGCCGGCGACGCGATCACGGTATCGTTGGACTGGTCGGAGGCAATCCGGCCGGAGGCGGTCTGGGCGGTGGAGAGCGCGACACTCAAGACGCAGCTCTTCCGCATCCTTTCGGTTGCCGAGTCCGATGGGCTGACCTGCGAGATCACGGCGCTGCATCACGAGCCCGGGAAGTTTGGCAGCATCGACAACGGCACGCGCATTGAGGCGCGGCCGGTGACGGTGATCCCTCCGTCAGTGCAGCCGAAGCCAACCAACGTTGAGCTCGATGCCTACTCCGTGATTGACCAGGGCATCGCCACCACGACGATGGCTATCCGCTGGGGTGCCGCCGAGAAGGCCATCGCCTACGAGGTGGAGTGGCGCCGCGACAATAGCGAGTGGGTGCGCGTCTCTCGGACCGGATCACTCAGTGTGGAGGTCAGGGGCATCTATGCCGGCGCCTATGTGGCGCGCGTGCTGGCGATCAATGCGCTCGGTGTGGCATCGATCCCAGCCTACTCGATGGAAACACGCCTGCAGGGGAAAACCACGCCACCGCCGACCGTGGGGGTGCTGGTTGGCACCGGCTTGGTGTTCGGGATCCGCCTGGACTGGGGATTCCCCGCAGGGCCGCTGGATGTCGAGCGCACCGAGATCTGGTACAGCCGAACCGCGGACCGCGCCAGCGCCATCAAGCTGGCAGACTTTGCCTTCCCGCAGACCACGCACGCGATGATGGGGCTGGCGGCCGGAGCGCAGTTCTATTTCTGGGCGCGCCTGGTGGACCGCAGCGGCAACATCGGCGCCTGGTTTCCCACCGGGGCCGGCGTTTCGGGTCAAAGCAGCGCGCAGGCAACCGAGATCCTTGATTACATCAAGGGGCAGATCACGGAGACGCAGTTGGCCGAGGATCTGCTCAGGCCGATCAAAAGTATCGACGGTATTAGTACCTCGGTGGTGGAGGTGACGCAGGGCCTCGCCAGCGAAGTGCAAGCGCGCGCAACAGCGCTGCTACAGGAAGCGCGCGAGCGCCAGGCTGCAGTGAGCAGCGAGCAAACCAGTCGTCAAGAGGCGGACGAATCGCTCGGCCACCGTATCGACACCGTAACGGCCAGCACGCAAGAAAATGCTGCCGCCATTAGCGGTGAGGCGATGGCCAGGGCAAACGCAGATGGGGCGCTTAGCAGGAGAATCGACACGGTTGCCGCGACAGCCAGTTCGGACCTAAGCGCGCTGAATGCCTCCGTCACTGCTGAGCAGACCGCGCGGGCCAACGCCGATGCGGCCTTGGGCACCCGCATTGACACAGTCGTCGCGACTGTCCAGACGCGGCCGAACCTGTTGAAGAACGGGGGCTTCGAGAACGGCTTGGTTGGATGGGGCGCCGATGCCGCCGGCTGGAGCGCAAATGACTCCGGGTGGGGTCGAGTTGCGACGGCGTCAATCAATGGCACCGGTAGCCTGTATTCGGAAAAATTCCCTGTGTACGCTGGGCAAACCTACACGGTGGCCGGGGATTCCCTCATGTTCGCAACGTCTGGAAAGGTGAGCTTCGACATCATTTTCTATGATGGGGCCGGCGCTCAGCTGCTCAACGGGCCGAGAAATTCGATTGCGACTCGACACGACTTCTCCAATACCGCCAGCCGACGCAGCATGCACGCCGTCTCCGCTGTGGCCCCCGCTGGTGCAGCACAAGCGTTGGCCCGCTTCGTCTACGAGGACATCGTCGGCGTCGAAGTTATAGGCTGCCGCTACGTCAAGGTTGAGCAAGGCGGGCTGCCCGCAACACCTTACTCGACCGAAGCAGCCGCGGTGAGCGTATTTTCCGCGGTGCGATCCGAGCAGACAGCCAGGGCAGATGCCGATTCGTCCCTCGGCCAGCGCATCGACACCGTTGTCGCAACCGCCAGCACTGATCGAAGCGCGCTGAATGCGGCAATCCAGTCCGAGCATACGGCCCGGGCTTCCGCAGACGGGGCGCTCAGCCAGCGCATCGACACCGTTGTCGCAACTGCCAACACTGATCGAAGCGCGCTGAATGCGGTGATCCAGTCCGAGCAATCGGCTCGGGCCGACGCAGATCACGCGCTCGGCCAGCGGGTTGATACCGTCTCCGCCAGCGTAGCAACACGACCCAACCTGCTGAAGAATGGCGGGTTCGAGAATGGCTTCGTCGGGTGGAATGGCACTGGGGAGTGGATCGCCTATGACGGACCTTGGGGCAGGGTTGCGCAAGCGGTTGTCAACGGTACCGGCACGATCTGGACTGACATGTTTGGTGTCTACGCGGGCCAGACTTATACGGTCTCGGGAGATTCCGTCCTCTACGCGGCTGCCGGCCAGGTCAGCTTCGACCTGCAGTTCTACGATGCATCCAACAAGCTGCTTTTGGACGGCCCCAACAACCTCCTATATGCCACGCATGATTACACAAACGACGGCTCAAACCGAAAGGTGCACGCTGTTTCGACAGTAGCGCCCAGCGGAGCCGTGAAGGCTCTTGCGCGTTTCGTCTACGAGGGAGTCTCCGGCGCCACTGCGGTGGGCTGCCGGCAGGTCAAAGTCGAGCAAGGCGGACTCCCGGCCACCCCGTACACTTCGGAAGCTGCACTGGCCTCAAACTCGGCTGCGATCCAGACCAACGCGACTGCGCTAGTGGCCTTGGATGGCAAGATCTCCGCGGCGTATTCCATCAAGGTCGGTGTCACTCAGGACGGCAAGTATTACGGTGCCGGCATGGCCATCGGGATTGGCAACGAGACCGGGGTCACGCAGTCGCAGATCCTGTTCCAGGCGGATCGCTTCGCGCTGTTGAATGTGGCCAACGGCGTAGTGTCAACACCGTTCGTCATCCAGGGCGGTCAGGTGTTCATGAACTCCGCGTTCATGCAGGACGCCTCTATCGGCGAGGCCAAGATCGTCAACGGTTCCGTGACGAATCTGAAGATCGGAAGCTTTGTCGGCGCCTACGGAAAATGGTGGGGTGACGGCAAGCAAGGGTGGGCCTTCTCTCGCGGGGAGGATGGCTCGTCCTGGTTCGAGATCCTCGGCGGCAACTCGCGATTCTGGATGTCGAGTTGGGGTGACTGCGGCTTCATCTTCCCGAACTTCCGCGTCGACAACGCCGGCAACCTGTACGCGCGAGGAGACATCGAGGCGTCTAGCGTCCGGGCTAACACCATCTATACGGACAGAATCGTCGGCCGCGCCGTGAGCGATTCCGCCTACGCGGGAAGCGTCACAACCTGGAACCGCCTTTATTTCTCACTACAGTATGACTGCATCGTGCTTTTCGGCGGCAGTGGCATTCCCGCTCAAGGCTCTCTTGAACTGCTTAACAGTGGTGATGGAGTTGTCGTCCAAACCGGCTCATGGACTTCCGAAGTTCCATATGCTGTTCGCGCTGTAACCTTGGGCGCTGGCAGCTACAGCCTCCGGTGTAGTTCGAATATTTCAGCAGTAAGAGACGTTTTTGCACTTTGGTTCAAGAGGTAATCGATGATAGATAGCCTGCACATTGACGACGCACGCAAATGCACCCTGTATGAAGTGGAAACTGGAAGGGTGATCACGCTTGCGGCAATGCAGCCCGAGGTGTGGGATTTGGCGCGCACGGAAGGGAGCGGGTTGATTGCCGGCTGGCATGATGCCGCCACCAACTATGTGCCCAATGGCGTCGCCACACCGCGCCCGGCCAATCCTGCGCGCCTGGATGGCATGACGCTGCGTGATCTGCCGGCGCCGTGCGTCATCGTCATCGACGGCGCGCGCTATGACTGTACCGACGAGGTGGCCGAGCTTGCATTCACGCAGCCCAAGACCTACGCGGTGGTAGTCGAAGCGTGGCCGGCACGCGACGCAACGTTTGAGGTGACCTGCCCATGAAAATCGTCCATACACCGGACTACGTGCCGCTGCGGCGGGATGCCTATCCGCCCATCGAGGAGCAGCTGGATGCGCTCTGGCACGCCATGGAGGCGGGCCTGCTGCCAAAGGTTGATGGGTTCCATGATCGCCTCGGCGAAGTGAAGGAGCGCTACCCGAAATCCTGATGCGGCTGGGTGCCGCAACTCGCTTAATACAGCCGCCTCCGGGCGGCTTTTTCTATTTCAGGGATTACAAGTATGTCCGAACCAATCAGCGGCAGCGCCGCAGCATGGGCCGCTGGCGCGGCTGCATCCGGGCCGGCCGCCGTCGCAGGAGGTGCCACTGTGCTTGCAACGATCGTAGTGATGGTGATGACGCCGCCGCGTACTCGGCGAGAGCTAGCGGTGGCGATCATCGCAACGGTGGTAGCCAGCCTGTGCGGCGGCGCAGCGGTGATCCAGCACTTCGGCCTACACGGCTGGACAGGCAATCTCCACGGCGCTATGGCCCTGGGCGGGGTCTATTTCTCGTGCGGCCTGCCCGGCTGGGCGGTGGTGCTCTGGCTGTTCAATTTCATCAAGAAGCGGAGTGGCAAGGATCTGGCCGAGGTGGCCGAGGACGTGCGTGACGCCGTAGCGGGAGGCAAGCATGGCTGACATCGATACCCCGAACATCAGGGCCTTTCTGGACACCCTTGCCGTGTCCGAGCTGGGCCGCGCGCTGCTGGCCAAGTCCGACAACGGGTACAACGTCCTGGTGGGCAGCACGCCGGCGGCGCCGATGCTGTTCAGCAGCTATGCGGACCACCCACGGCGGCTGATCCAGATCCGGCCGGGCCTCGCATCGACGGCCGCCGGCCGGTACCAGCTGCTGGCGCGCTGGTATGACCCCTACCGGAAACTGTTGGGCCTGCGAGACTTTAGCCCGGCATCGCAGGACCGCATTGCCGTGCAGCAGATCCGCGAGCGCCTGGCATTGCCGCTGATCGCCGCCGGCCGCTTTGATGAGGCTGTTTCGAGGGTGCGGAATATCTGGGCCAGCCTGCCTGGTGCTGGCTATGGCCAGAACGAGCATTCCATGGGTTACCTGCGCGATGTCTACGTGAAGGCCGGCGGGGTGCTCGCATGAGCTTGCCGCCAGCCCTCACCCCGTGGCACGCAGCCGGCGCCGTGCTGCTGGCAGCCGGGATCTTCGCCGCCGGCTGGACGGCCAACGGCTGGCGCAAGGATGCCGAGCTGGCCGAACTCACGGCGGCGCGTGCGCAGGCCGATCTGGCCACCACGAATGGGGTCCTGCAGGATCTGAGCGCCGCCGGCGCCAGCATTCGCCAGAAGGCCGACGAATACCACGCCATCCAGTCGACGCTTGGCGCCAAGCTCGATGCCATCCAGAAGGAAATGAAGAATGCGAAGCCTTTGCCTGTGGACTGCCGCCCTGATGATTTCCGGGTGCGCAAGCTGTCCGACGCCGTTGACGCGGCCAAACAAGCCGCCGGCGCTAGATAGCGCACTGGCGGCCCCCTGTGCGGTTCCTGACGCGCCGGAGGTCGCTGACTATGACGTGTGGCAGGAATGGGTCATGCGCGATCTCCTGGGTGCGTTGGGGGAATGCGCTGCTCGGCATGGGAGGACTGTCGCGGCGTGGCCTAAATGAAAAAAGCCGGCGCGATGGCCGGCTTGCACGGACTGCTGGGCGCGATGCGGATCAGGCGAGGTCGAGTTGCGCGGGGGTGATGCCCAGCGCGGCGGCGATTTTCTCGCGGGTGGCCTTGCGCAACTTGCCGGTGCTGTTTTCCTGTTCGGCGTAGGCGGGCTGACTGATGCCCATGCGCACGGCAACTTCCTTCTGGGTCAGGCCAAGATGCTCGCGCCATGCGCGCACGGGCGGCGTGCCATCCATGAGCAGGCGGCGGGCTACGTCGTCGGGCACCAGGTCTTTGTCCTTGTCGCGCTGCGCTAGGTAGTCGGTATATGGGATCACCACGAAAGCCGGGTGGCCATGTGCATCGTTGATGATCTGGATGTTTTGCGGCGTGTCCATCGTGTAATCCTCTGTCTTGAGGCGTCTAAAAATGCATCTGAAAGGGACCGGTTTCCAGCCGGCCCGTAGGTTAGTAGGTGTCTTTGTTTCGGATCTTCACTTCATGCACTTCTACGATTCGGATCTCACCATCCCAATCAAACAACACCCTGTAGTTTCCAACCCTGAGCCGGTAGCCGTATCGGTGTTTTGTTAGGGCTTTGATGTTTCTTGTATCTGGCATCCCCTTGAGTTCCTGTACCGCTAGGTAGATTTTCGATTGAGTAGGCCGATCCAGCTTACTCGCCTGTTTCAGCGCCTTGGGCGCCCAGCGGATCGCGTTGTCCATGTACAGGATTATAGGTAAATATAGGTGTTGGTGCAAGAAAAATAGGTGTTTGTATAAGTATTTTGCGGCGTCGGTGGCGCGCTGGCAGGATTGCATGCGAAGCCCCGCCCTGAGAGCCGGCCGCCGAGCGGGGGGGGGCTTCCCGCGCCGACGTTGAGCAACGCCGAACTGCGCGACCCGAGGTCAAGCGCCTGCTGTGGGAAGTGGCCCGCTTGCATGCCCTGAGACTGCGCGCGGCGTATGAGATCCGGCTGGAGGCGACCGTGGCAGGCTGCCAATGAGCGCCGATAGGGTAGTGCAAGCGGTTGGCGAAGCCGGCGAACAATGTTAGGCGCTGAGGCGGCAAGGGGCATCGCTGGCCAGACTTGCGAGCGATGCCAACACATATCGCTGGCAGGCGAGGTACGGAGGCCTTAGTCTGGGTTCGAATTCATGATTCGATTCGTTTCCCATTCTTGGTGGACAGAGCGGAGGTGCGGGGCTATGTATCGATCGAATACCCATTGCTGATCAGGCGACAGGTCAAGGCGTCCTTCACTGCTAATCTTTTTTGCGATTCCGAGAGCGGCTGAGTCCTCATCAAAGATGCCGCTGGCGATAAGCTCATCGATTGCTTCAATGAGTTCATAGTCAATATCGTCCATGCCCATGCTTGCCTCCTGTGAGTTTGGCTGGATGATTATGCTCGATTTGCTTCTGGTCCTGCGGCAACACCCGCCGCGCCTTCTCGTAGACGCGCCGGTGCTTGTCCTGCGCATCTTGCCACGTCGCGGAGGTGAATATCTTGTCGATGCCGGGGGCGACCAGGTGGGTGAGGAATACCGGTTCGTCGGTCAGCGTGTCAGTCCATGGGCAGAAGCAGGTCCAGACGCGGGCATCCTGTTCGGGAAGGTCCGTGCGCAACACGAAACGGCGGAATGCGCCCCTGATGAACTCGGAGTGCGTGCTGTCTTCCATGACCTGCACTGGCTGACCATTGAGGTTCAGGACATACAGCCGCTGCCGGAAGGGATCGCCGTAGGCATCCGGTGTGCCGCCGCGCACGGCCTGGCGCAGCGCGCGGACCCACGTCTCGGGGGCGTCAGCAGGGGGCATGGCCGGGATTCACCGGCGGGGGAAGCGCGCGCGCAGCGGTGGCTTCACGGCTGGCCGAGCCACCTTGATCCGGTGGTGCTGGCCGTCCTGTTCGAACGACAGGTAGTCGGCCGTCCATACCATCTTCTCGATGTGGCGCGTCTCGATGCCGCGCACGGTAACGGCGTCGGGCGTCACGGTGACGCTCTCACATGCAAGGCGCAGCTCGGCCGTGTCGCCGGGCAGGAAGTGGGATTCGAGGAAGATGGACATGGCCATTTCGTCACTCGCCAAGAGCGGGGATGCTCCCTTCCTGCGCGAGGATTCGGGGCGAACCCATCTCGCCGGTTTCCTCGTCCACCAGCACCTCATAGGCTGCGACGCCGACGAAACTCGAGGCCATGCCGTTCGCGATGCGGATAGCGCCGACTTCGCTGGATGCCTGGCGGATCTCGCCGGGCAGGAGTGCGTCGCCCTTGCCTTGGCGGTAGGGCACGACGATGTACTTGATGGCGCGAGTATCGGACATGGTGGCAACTCCGGGCGGTGGTGGGTGCTGCGGAATGCAGCACGTGGACTGTATGGATATACAGTATAGGAGTTGTCCGATTTCCGCGGCCGAAAGTTGAGTTAACTGTATGGATATACAGTGCTTGCCGGGGCTGCAGCGGCACGGGGCGCATGAGTCACGGCATCCGGAGGGCTATACTGGCGACTCTCGCGGGTTCGATACCGCCTTCGGTTGCCGGTTCGAGTCCCGACAGGGTACGTGGGGTCGGCCCCAAATGCGCCCCATAAGTGCGTTAAGTTATTGATTTAATAGGTAAAGAGGGTCCCCTCCCTCGCACCAGAATTTCCTTTGAAATCAATGGCTTGGAGCTATAAGCTGTCAAAAATCTAGCCGGTTTTTGCCAGTTTTACATCCGTTTTGCCGGCATCTCCGGCGAGCTTCTCCACGGCCCGATTGCCGGCCTCTGCTGCATCAGCTGACAGCATCGAGCGGCCGTACACGCGAGCGATCATCGTCCAGTCCACATGGCCTATCTGCTTGGCGACCCACATCGGGTGTTCGCCGGCGGAAAGCATCATCGAGGCGTACGTGTGCCTGGTCTGATAGCCACGACGTTCGACGACTCGCGGCAGATGGCCCGCAGCTGCTGCGCCTCGTCGCGCTCGGCGGTAGCCACGCGCTGGCGCAGATCGCTGATCACGGTCCACTCCATGCATAGGTCCGGAACGGACCTCGGGCATCCGGTGATCCGGCGTTGCGGTGCAGCGCTCACGAGAAGTGCCTCCCATGCCGTTCGTCTAGCTTCTCGACCTGGGCGTCGCTGACCTTCGTCACCTCGCCCGCGTACATGTGCTCTGCCAGCTTGCGCACGAAGCCCTGTTCCCAGGCAAGCCGCCGCCGCTCGATAGGGCGCTGGCCATGCCGTACAAGTGCCGGATGCACCTGCGGTTCCCGACTATGACGTCTGGCTGGCTTGGGGCCGGATCCGGCGCGAGGCCAGGGCATCGGTGTGGCCAGCATGCTCACGGCAGCGGGATCTCGTTGTGCCCGAAGAACTGCGTTACAAGATATTCGGAGCCCAGCGTCGTGAGATGGCCGTAGTCGTAGGCCAGCGGCACCACCTTGTCAGTAGTCAACGATAGTAGGCAGCCGTGCTTGTCGCACATATATTCCAGCGGGTTGGTGAATCTAACTTTGGCATGCTCTGCGACCGAGCGGATCTGATCATTGGTGGAAAATGCTGCCTGATTGAAGTTTCTATAGGTTCTCGTCTCGATCTTGCTCCAGATATGAGCCCGCTTCAGCATTTCCGGCTGATTGACCGTATAGACCGGGAGGCTGCCGACAAGGACGACATTTCGTACGCCTGCTTGCTTCACCATATCAATGGTCGCTGTCAGTTTCTCAATATCGAGTTTTTCCCATGATTTGCTGCCGTCATATAGAGACCAATATCCCGCCATAACAAGCGTGTCGGGTTTCAGTTCTCGAATTCGGTCCATCGTGAACTCGTTCAGGCGGGTGCAATCCTTCTTTTGCCCTCCATTAAATCCGAGGATCGGCGGGCAGCCGCTAACCGTGTACTGCGCAACATTGAAATTGTGAGATGCGGCATTTTCTGCAAAGCCGCGGTATAGGGAGGCAGCATGCGAGTCGCCCCAGATCATCAGCAGCGATCTATGATTGTCGCGGTTGGAGCCACAATTTTTTGCGAAGTCCTTAACCGGATCATTTTGGGGGTCAAGGAAGCATTCGCCGTATCGGAAACCAATAAACCAGTTGTACGATAGCGCTTCGTTGACCCCCACATTCATGACGTTGATGAAGCGGTCCTTGTACCCGTTCTGTTCAAAGGCGTCATAGCCGGCGTAACCCACCCCGGCCATCAGCGAGGCTAGTACGAAGACTTTGAGTCTCGTGAAGCCTCCATGGCGCACACGCTTCTCAATGAACTGAACCGTCAGCCACGCCAGCGCCAGAGCGGCCAGGACTGCGCCGATCCGCACGCTTCGGGATGGCACGCCGGCCTCAAGGATACGAGCGAACGAGAGCAGTGGCCAATGCCACAGATAGAGCGGGAAGCTGATCAGCCCAACCCAGACGGCAACAGGGTGGGACAGAATGTGCTTGTTGGTCCAGCCATTCGGTCCAGCTGCAATAATGAAGGCAGCCCCAATCACGGGAATGATCGCCCACTTTCCGGGAAAGCTAAAATCCTGGTTGATGTGCAGGAACCCGAAGCAGAGCAGCAATATGCCCGCGACTGACAGTGCGTTGGCAAGCGTTGTCCCGTCGTTCTTGCGAGGGACTGAATAGATCACGCTTGTCAGCACACGATCGACACGCAGGCCGAGTGCCTGGCAGTCCTGTCGCTTGTAGAGAATGAACCACGCGACCAGGCTGCCAGAAAGCAATTCCCAAAACCGCGTCTGTGGCGAATAGAAGGTTGCTGTTGGGTCGTGTTTTACGCCATTCAGATTCAGGTAAAGTGATGCGAGGGCAACGATTGCCCCGATCGTGGCCAGGTTGAATTTCCGTTTCCACGCAGCCCACATCAATAGTGGCCAGACGATATAGAACTGCTCTTCGATACCCAGGCTCCATAGATGGAGTAGGGCTTTTGTGTCAGCCGACTTGTCGAAGTAGCCTGCTTCGCTCCATAGAGCCAAATTCGAGACGAACCCTGCGCCGGCCGCAATGTGTTTGCCGAGTTGCTTGAATTCCTCCGACAGCAGCGAAAACCATCCGAAGGCATAGCAACAGACTAAGACGATCAGGAGTGCCGGAAAAATCCGCTTGATCCGCCGGGCGTAGAACTCGAAGAAGCTGAATGTGCCTCTGTCCAGGTTCTGGAAGATGATCGTGGAGATCAGGAAGCCGGAGATCACGAAGAAGACGTCCACCCCGATGAATCCGCCGCGCAGCACGTGCGGGAAGGCATGAAAGATGACGACCGAAAGGACGGCGACGGCACGCAGCCCATCGATGTCTGGCCGATACTTTGGGTGTGCAAATTCGTTACTGTCGATTCGGGTCGGCGTGGCAGCGGTGGCGATCGGATTCTGCCCCGAGTGAAGACTACGTTCCATTCGTCTTTATTTGTATTTGTGCGCGCGTCATTCTAACCGACGATCTGACGCATCAGAAAGCTGCTATTTCGGCACGTCATTATCAGTGGCGGTAGCGTGGCATTTTTGGTGGCGCGCGAAAAAATGTCGCAGCCGTCGGAATGTGCGGGGTAGTTACGGCGATCCCGGATTTTGCCAGCAAATTGGCAATATTAGGTGGCTAGTCTTGTGCGTCGTCAGGACGGGGAAGACTCGGACGGTCAGGCAACGGGATACAGAGCGCAAAGGACCGGCGCCGCCTTCCAGTCGGGCGGCGTGCCGACGCCATTCAACGTGACAGCGCCGGCGGGCAAACAGGTCCATCGCCGAGCAGGGCACGCCGGCGAGTTGCTCGAGGGCGTGTTCGATAGCAGTATCGCCCGCACGGGGAGATGATCGCGCCGGATTTCACTAGCTCTCGTCCGGTACCTGTTCGCCGAACTTTGACGCGACGAAGGCGCGCATGGCGGCGATCAGCGGTGTCACGCCGAGCCCACGCGCCGCGCCAACCTCAGCAAGCCAAACCAGCCTGTCAGCCTCTGGCGGCAGCAGTTTGATCCGGTCCCGCTCCATGATTGGGCCGCCTTGCACCCAACTCGTCGATGGCGAGAAGGTCCGGCCGGCCCACTCGGAACCGGATGCGCCCATGACATCGCCGTCAACGACACTGGCACTGCCCCATTCAGCCATCGCCGCCCAGTAATCCAGCAGCGGCCCTTCGATTTCCGATACTTTCACGGTGGTTCCCCTTTCGTTGCACGACATGGTGAACGTGCAGCCGCGCGCCGCGCTCGCGACGTCTCGTCGATCCGTTGCCCGGTGCCGCGGCGGCTCCGTTCGTCCTGCGCGGCGACCAGGCCATCGGCATAGCCCGCCATGCGCCGGCCGTGGATCATCCCTGCGGCCTGGCCGTCACTCGGCCAAACGGGCGGGAAGCGTTTGACAGGCAGATTGCGCCTGTGCGCCCACCGCTCCCCCAACTGATCGACGCCGCGCGCCGTGGCCGCTCACCACCTCTGTTATATGCCACGCTGCGGCAAGACCTCTTGCCAGCGGGCCAGCACCATTCTTGCCGAGGTGGAAGCCACCGGATCGCTCTCCGCCGAAACCCGCGCCACACCGCGCGCCGCCTCAGGATCAACGCACCGGTCACATTCGGAATCCATGTCCTGACGCCCTCCTTTACACCCCGGACCGCAGGAGGATGCCGAAACTGCGCAGCTTTCCGGATTTCGCAGTAGCAGTGTTCAGACATACCAGATCTGCCGGAGAGGCAGATCGCCAGCGCACTGATTGCGCTGGCTCGTCCAGGCAAAGATCCCTTCGCCATCCCCCCAAAATCTGTTCACCCGGCAGTGCAATTTTGCGTAATCTTATGTGCGATGGATCACAAATGCTCTTGGTTCCCGCGGCTAGAGTCGTGCGTATCTGGGGGGTGGCATGGAAGGCAGAATCAGTCGGCGGCGGAGCAATCGGCTCGGGATCCTTGGGTTGATCGCCCTGAGCGCCACGTTGGCAATGACCTTCTTTCGCGGCGTGAGGAATGAGCCGGGCGATCTTGGCCTCGAAGATGCTGTGCGCTATGCGTGCTACGAGGCTATCGACCGCATGTCGCCGACGCCCTATGCGGTCGATTTTGAAATCGACGAAGCGCCGCCAGCCTTGCGGCGTAAAACAGACGGCACGATAGAGTTGCAGCTCAGGTTCACAGCGAAGAATGCCCATGACGCTTCCACGAGCGCCATCGCGTACTGCAGCGTGTCTGGAGATGGCCAGCGCGTAGAGCGCATCAGCCTGAGGCGCACGCCCTAGCGTTGTCCGCGTGGCAAGTGCTGGAACCAGCCGGTTGCATCGAAGACGGGCCGCCCATACGAGTCCGGCTTCGGCCACGTCGAGCACCGCGGTACCAAGTTGCGCCAGCCATGGCAGGGCTACGGCGAGGTGGACATGCGCCGTGGCGGCCGGGAGAAAGAAGGGTGTAGGCCGCATGGAGTGTCCCTACACCCCCGGTGAATGGCAACCAGGGTCCAATCTGTCGCCTTTGTTGATTATGCGGCGTCGCACAATTACAGGTACCCCGCTGATGAAGGGGCAGGTTTGCCCGGCTCGGTAACAGGGCAAAGTTGAAATCGACGAAGCCGCCGCGCTCAACGGTATGCCACTGTGCATAGTTGAGGTGGGAGCTTGGCATACGGCTGGCGTTGCTTTCGTTGCTGAACGAAAGAATCAGGGCACGTTGCCCGGGCTGCGCCAGGCTGAAGAAGGACTCAATCGATTCTGCCTCGGCCGGGCGCACAAGAACCCCCGGGGATGGCTGTGACAATGGTTTGCAATTTCGGCGGCGACGGCATCCTAAAGTAAGGTGTCCGGGAAACCTCCCTCGACAGGTATTGCCCGAATGCCAGGCATCCTCCAAGGCGCCTGGCTATTTTTGCGTCCAGCGGTTCCGCAGCGAGCATGGCGCCGAGGTGCGGGCGGGTGACTCAATCGATGCTTCGCATCGTCCCTGCGTACAATTCCGCCCATCTCCCGCATCCACGCATCATCCGAGGTCGCTACCCGTCATGGATTTCCTGACCACTCTGCCTGTGCCGCGCCGCGTTGCCGTAGCGGGTGCAACCGGCCGCATGGGCCGCATGCTGATCGACGCGCTGCGCCATGCGCCCGACTGCCGTCTCGCCGGTGCGCTCGCTGGCGCCAGCGCGGCCAACCAGGATGCCGGCGCTGTCCTGGGTTTCGACAGCGGCGTGAAAATCGTCTCCGAGCTGCGCGCCGGGCTCGCGGATTCACAGGTGCTGATCGATTTCACCCGGCCCGAAGCCACCATGGCGCACCTTGGCGTCTGCCGGGAGCTTGGCGTTCAGCTGGTGATCGGCACCACCGGCTTCGACGAGGCGCAGAAGGCCGCCATCGCCGATGCCGCAAGGGACATCGCGATCGTGATGGCGCCCAATATGGGAGTCGGTGTCAACGTTACCTTCCAATTGCTCGCGATGGCCGCGAAGATGCTTTCCACGGGCCACGATATCGAGATCATCGAGGCGCACCATCGGCACAAGATCGATGCCCCTTCGGGTACCGCGCTCAAGATGGGCGAGGTGATCGCCGAGGCGATGGGGCGAGACCTTAAAGACTGCGCGGTGTATGCGCGAGAGGGCGTCACCGGCGAACGCGACCCGTCCACTATCGGCTTTGCGACCATACGGGGCGGCGATATCGCCGGCGATCACACCGTGCTGTTCGCCGGTACCGGCGAGCGCATCGAGATCACGCACCGGTCCGCGGGCCGTGCCAGCTATGTCCAGGGTAGCCTGCGTGCGGTACGTTTCCTGGCGGACAGGAAAGCCGGCCTTTTCGACATGTTCGATGTGCTTGGTCTACGCTAGGCTGTGCTGGCGGGCTCGGCGGGCTGCCTGCGCCATCCCTGCGATGCCAGTTTGACATCCGGGGAATACGGCCTTGTGCGCGCCTTCTCATGCCATGGCCGTCACTGCCCACCAGGCTGGGTGTCGGCTTGCTTCTCCGGCTTCCCGACCAGGACGTCGATTGGTACCTGCAGCGCCGTGGCGAGGCTCTGGAATACCTCAAGGCTGCCGTCGCGCTTGCGGTTCTCGATCTGGCTGAGGTAGGGCTTGCTGAGCCCGGCCGCCATCGCCAGCGCATCCTGGGTCATGCGGCGGTATTCTCGCCAGGCCTTGACCGGGTTGTCGCCGGCAAGTTCGGCGTCCAGGATGGCGGCGGGGATGCGAAAGCCGCTTTCCCGGGCCTTGGCCCGGTGGAGCAGCGTCACCTCGTCCAGGTCCTCGACCCGATGCTTGATGCGCTCCCACACCTCAATTGGCACTACGGCGAATTCGGGGCGGCCATCGCGTTCGATGAACTGAATATTGATCATTGGCAGGCTCCTCTGTGGGGTTCTACGGTCTCGGAACTACCGGGGCTGCGAGACGGGCTGTCCTGGATCTCGTCAAGCACTCGACTGGCGTCGGCAAGGGTGGCAACTGTCTTTGCCGGAGACCTTCCGGGTCCTGGCGTATGGACCGATGGCCAGCGTACCGAGTACGGTACGGACGGCGATGGCAGCTTGCCCGGAGATGGCAGCGAGGATACGGGCCCCTTGCTCGGCGAACCCGCTTGCGCACTCTTCCATGTTAGCCAATGGCTAATCATGGCGTAAACAAAGTTAGCTTGCCGGGTGGCGCGGGTACTGCGGGCGGCACGTCCTGGATGACCGCCGACCTCGGCGCGCAATACGGTGAAACGACCTCAAATGTCCAATGCGTAGCTGGTCTCCCAGGGGTTTGCCGATCGACCTGGAATCCAGGCCTTAGTCTGATTGCAACCGCGCAAACATCTTGAAGTCCCCCGGCGTGCCTCGCACCATCCGGTAAGACCTGAGCAATCCCTCGTACCGAAACCCGCACTTCTTCAGAACGCTCTCGGAGCGTGCGTTGGAAGTGAGCACAACCGCCTGTACCCGGACAAAGCCATATTCCGTGTACGACCAGCCAGCCACCGCCGCACACACCGCGCTGGCGATGCCGCGACCCCAGTAGCCGGGGGCCAGGTCGTACGCGATCTCCGCACTTCGATTGATCTCCGAGACGGTGTGGAAGCCGATCGTGCCGACGAGAGCCTTGCTCTGTTCATCGATCATGGCAAGGCGCCTGACGGAGCTCGCGGAACCGTCTTCGAGGGACTGCAGGATGGGGAGAAGATCCTGTGGCGACCGCAGGTTCCAACTCGTGTGCCGGATGACGTCCGGGAGCGTTAGATAGGCGAACCACGGATCCATGTCTTCGCGTTCGAGCTGGCGTAGAACGATGCCGGGATAGCCGGAGGCGGGAGGCAGGTCGATTCTCATCCGAGTCTGGTGTTCTGTGGGGATTGGCTTATCCGATGGAGGAGGGTGGCATAGGGAGCATGGCACGTACGTCATGAAATCAGATTTCTCTGCATATATCCATTGTTCAGCGCCCTAGAATTGGCTGATCTCCCAGTCCCGGCGCTCGTCGAACGCATGTGCGGGGGATGCGATTGACCTTCTCCAGAGAGCCGACGCTCGCCCAATTGGGGGCGGCAAGATCCGGATCGCCGCGGCTTCTCTTCGGGAAACCACTTCCTGTGCTCGTGCCGTGGGAGGCCTGCATGCCGAAGATCTCGTTCGTCTATCGGAACCAGAAGGATGAAACAAAAACGTATGAGTTACTGGACTGGGTAGAGCAGGGGGATTACATCAGAGGCATTTGCACGCGCGCCAATGCCATGCGTACCTTCCGCAAGGAACGTGTGGTCGCATACCTGGAGGGTGGCAGCTTGCTGCTGCGCCCTCATGAAGCCACTGCAATGCTCGGGCAGCGGGAACCAGTAGTGCCGGCCCACAGGGATGCCACTCCGGCTGATGACGGAGATTAAACCCAGGTTGCCAGGCGCTGTCGGGAGCTTCGTTGTCCACCAGCGGTTTGACTTGATAGCATTGCGAGTTTCTACCAACTCCTTTCCACCAACTCCCACAGGGGTAGCCGCATGGGCATTGAATTCAGGATCGTCGTAGCGCTGCCATCGGAAAGCATGGCCGAGCAAATCCTTGCGCACGCGGGAGGTGGGGTCGGCACGAGAGGCCCTCGCGGCTTTGACTTCCGGTCGCCGGGGAACTCAGGCCCAATGCCGGATGCCATGGCCAGTGTAGAGCCCTATGGTTTCTATTTTTGCAGTTTTTCGGGATTCACCGGCCTCAGCGCCGAAGTGTTTGGCGCTATCGTCGGGTCCGCCGCCGCATATGGACGGGTGGTTGTAGAGGATCTTGAGTGACGCCGCTGCCGGTATCGGGTTCAGCGGGCCTCATGCGCGCCGGGTTCTGCTGCCGTCCAAGGCCAAAGGCCATTATTCGTCATCGAAAAAGGGCAGTTCTCCCTGTGCCGGCATCGAGGAATAATCCTCATCCCCCGCCGGCGTCAGCGCGCTCACCCGCACGCCCAGCAGCCGTATTTTCTGGCTCAGCGGCACGCGTTTAACGCATTCAGTGGCGGCGCGGCGCAGCAGCCTGGCGTCGGCGGTGGGGGCGGGCATGCTGAGGTCGCGGGTGACGGTGTGGAAGTCGTCATAGCGCAGCTTGACGCCGATGGTGCGGCCGACGTAGCCCTTGCGGCGAAGGTCTTCCGCGAGCCGCTCGCACAGCCCGGTAAATACCTCGGACAGGATCTGGCGGTCGTGCCGTGGATGCAGGTCGCGTTCGAACGTCGTTTCCCGGCTCATCGATTTGGGCTCGGAGCTGATGACGACAGGGCGTTCGTCGTGCCCTTGCGCGATTTCGGCGAGCCAGGCCGAATAGCTGCGGCCGAAATGGGTCTGCAGCAGGCCGAGGTCCGCGCTGGCGAGATCGCCTACCGTCGCAATGCCGAGGGCGGCGAGCTTCTCGCTGGCTTTCGGGCCGATCCCGTTGACTTTGCGCACCGGCAGCGGCCAGATGCGCGAGGGAATATCGCTGGCGCTCAGCAGGGTGAGCCCATCGGGCTTGTCCAGCTCGGAGCCGATCTTGGCCAGGAGCTTGTTGGGGGCGATGCAGATGGAGCAGCTTAGCCCGGTCGCTTCCCGCACCGCCTGCTTGATGCGGGTGGCGATATCGGCGGGCTCACCTGGCAGATCGCTGAGGTCGATGTAGATTTCGTCGATACCCCGGTCCTCGATCTGGTTCGTGAAGGTGCCGACGGCGGCCTTGAAGAGGCGGGAATAGTGCCGGTATGAATCGAAATCCGTGGGCAGGAGAATGGCGTCGGGGGCGAGTTGCGCCGCTTTCATCATGCCCATGGCGGAAAAAACGCCAAGCGCCCGTGCTTCATACGTGGACGTGGTGACGACGCCGCGTCCGGCATAGTCGCGCAAACGGGCAAAGCGCCGGCTGCCGTCTGCCAGCGTCTCGGGCACCGCGTTCCGCCCGCCGCCGATCACCACGGGCTTGCCGCGTAATTCCGGATACCGCAATAGCTCGACGGACGCATAGAACGCGTCCATGTCCAGATGGGCGATGCGGCGGGGTGCAGATGGCATGACTTGGCGAACCTGGGTTGTCGATGCGCCCCTTGCCACGACGACGGGGGGTAAGGGTGGGGCGTCTCGGTTACTGTATGCATATACAGTATATCGAATTCCGCGAGATGGTTTGCCGCGCGCCGGTTCGACAGCCGTGGGGAAGCGGAATTCGCTGGACTATCGCCAATTCGTCCAATGGCATGCACGCCAATCGACGGCGCGCCGCTCTATCTTGCCGTCTATGATGGAGTGATCATCCTGTGGCCTGTTCACGACGCTATATGGTCCGATAGCGGGAGCAGCATGTGCGACTTCGAGAGTTGGGAATGCGGGCATGAGCACACGGGAGCATACCGTACCAAAATTCTCGAAATTCCAGTCTTGCTGTCAAGCCACGAAAATGCTGGCCGCTTCTGGTCGTAATGGTTCCGAGGGCGGAGACCGAACCCTGCTGTATTTCGGTTGGCTGACCCTGCTCATCTATCTGGCAACGCCGGCCGGTTCCCTCGTTGATATACAGACGTCTTACATACTCAAGAACCAGTTGCATGCGACGGCGACGCAGATCTCGACATTCCGGCTGGTTACGGGCATCCCAGTGTACATTGCGTTCGCTTTTGGCCTCGCGCGCGACCAATGGAACCCGCTGGGATTGCGGGATCGCGGCTTCTTCCTGATTTTTGCTCCGGCGACCGCGATGGCATTTATCTGGATGGCGTTTTCAGGTTTCTCATATGCAGGACTGGTCGTCGGGATGCTGCTGGCAATGCTGTCGTCCCGATTTATCGCCGCAGCCTATCAGGGGTTGATTGCTCTGGTGGGCCAGGAGAAGCTCATGTCCGGGCGCCTGAGCGCGCTGTTGAACGTGGTCAGCTCCGTCCCGGTCGTTGCGGGAGCCTTCGCTTCCGGGTACATCTCCGATCGTCATGCCCCGAAAGAGGCCTTCTTCCTGGTAGCGGTGGTCACTTTATCGATTGCCGTATTTGGGCTCTGGAAGCCCATTTCCGTCTTCGGCCACATCTACGAGAAGCCACAAGCCAGGGGCGCAGATTTCGTTGGGAATGTCAGACGGCTGGTGAGGCATAAGGCCGTTTATCCAGCGGTTCTCATCTGCTTTCTGTGGAACTTTGCGCCAGGGGCGGCCACTCCGCTGCAGTTCTATCTGAGCAATGCGCTGCATGCATCGGATTCCGTTTACTCGTACTACAACGGGATCTTCGCCGCCGCGTTCGTCCCGACATTTTTGCTATATGGCTTTCTGTGCAAGAAAATACCGCTGAACAAGCTGCTGTGGTGGGGAACGATCGTCGCAGTGCCGCAGATGATTCCGCTGGCATTCATTCACTCAGCGAATCTCGCGCTTGTATTGGCGGCACCGATAGGGCTGATGGGCGGTGTCGCCACGGCAGCGTACTTCGATCTCGCGATGCGGTCCTGTCCGCCAGGCTTGCAAGGAACCTTGATGATGCTGGTGGATGGCGTTTTCGCGCTCTCGGCGCGTGCCGGCGATCTATTGGGCTCATGGATCTATAACAGCAGCCCAACGCGAGGCTTCATGTATTGTGTGATCGCGACCACCGTGGTGTACGCACTGATCCTGCCCTTGATCCCGCTGACGCCGAAAGACTTGATTGCTACCAGGGATGGCGAACCAAAACGCGGAGGTCGAGGCCGAGGTGCTGAGCGAGATCCGGGAAGCTGAGCCTACATAGATTCCCGTGACCTGGGCGGGAGCAGCCCGGTTGATGGAGAAACCGACAAAACGGCTGGCGGCGTGCCGCGGCTTCCCTCACCCCATATGCCGCAGCCCGTCTACCAGCGATGCACGTAGGTGGCCGTCATCGTGATGCCCGCCGCGGGCAGGTGCGAGGTGTTGTTGCTGTTGCGCATCAGCTGGCTGTATAGGGGATAGTAATAGCGGTTGAGCAGATTCTGGATGCCCACGGTGACGCTGTCCTTGCTGCTGACCTGATAGCGGCTGACGAGGTCCAGCGTGGTGTAGCTCGCCACGTCGCGCCGGCCGAAGCTGTCGGCGCCGTTGAGCCGGTAGTCGTGCCCGGCGAAGAAGGTGGCCTGCAGCCGGTTGCTCCAGGCAGGCATCGGACGGTATTGCAGGTAGCCGGTGAGCTTGAGGGGCGGAATGCGGTAGCCGCTCATCTGCTGGCTGGCGCTGCCCTGCGGGGTTTCACGGCCGCGCATCCAGGTGAAGGTGCCGCCCGTGCTCCATCGCTCGTTGTCGGACAGGTAGTCGGCCGAGGCTTCGACGCCGAAGATGCGTTCGGCGGTGCGGGTCAGGATCAGGCCGTTGTTGAAGCTCTGCACGTCGCCCAGGTCGGATGTGGTGTAGAACATCGCCAGCGAGGCCAGTGTGTTGCCGAAAGTCCCGCGCCAGCCAAGTTCGTAGTTGTTGGTCTTGACTGGTTTCAGGTCGGAGGAGGCGATATCGAAGCCGGCCCGCGCGTTGCGCACCTGCAGGCCGATGTCGGGCAGGTTGAAGCCCTGGCTGAACGAGGCGTAGACCTCATGCCCTTGCACAGGCTTGTAGACGACGCCGACATTGCTCAGCAGCGCGGTGTAGTCGACCGAGCCACCCTTGACGGTGGCGGGCTGCGCCGCGCGGGACTGCGACAGCGGGACGAAATCGTTGAAGCGGGCGTTGGCGTACTGATAGCGCAATCCGCCCTCGGCCGACCACTGCTCGTCGAACTTGTGCTGCAACTGTCCAAAGCCCCCCAGGCTGCGCGTGGTGATGGCCGGCATATAGGTGAGCGTGCCGGTCTTGCTGAATATCCGGCCGCCGCTGGCGTCATACGCCTTGGGGTCGAAGATGTCGATCGGCATGTCGCTGCGTTCCTGCTCGAAGTCCATGCCCCACACCAGGCGGGTCCGCCTGGCGCTGTCCAGCGGCGTCTTGATGGTGAGCCGGCTGCCAACGACGTCGGAGTTCTGCATGGACTGGTCGACATTGCCGCCGCGGGTGGCGACCGCGCGCGCGTCGAAGGGCGTGAAGCGCGTGAAGTAGTCCCGATAGTAGAGCTGCGCCGAGACGGCGCTGCCCGCCAGGTTCTTATGCTCGTACTCGAGGTTGACCAGCGTGTTGCGGATCTGGTTTTGGTCGGCGAGCTGCAGGCCGCCGATGGCGCGCGCGGGCACGCTGCCGGGTGCCGAACGGGCAACCGACGGGTCGGAGGCGTAGTCGGTATCCTGCTTCGCGCTGAAATGGCTCACGGCAATCTGCACGCGCTGCTCGGGTGTGAGGCGCAGGCCGAGTTTGCCGCCGATGTTGTAGTTGTCGGACTCGAACAGGTCGCCCTGGCTGGGTTCCGGCGCGATGCGCTGGCTGCGCGCGTCGTAGGAGGTACCGGTGCGGCGGGCGCCTATGTCGAAGGCATAGTCGACTATCCCTTCGCTGCCGGAGGCATGTTGCTGGATTTCCCCGGCCAGGCCGTTGGCGCGCAGGCGGGAGAGCGGCGACGTCAGCGAGAACGTGGTTTCGGCCTGCGGGGGGCCGCCGGCCGGGCGGGTGTTGATCGAGACGATGCCCCCGGTGGCGCCGCCGCCGTAGATGGCGCTGCTGCCGCGCAGGACTTCGATCCGCTCGATCAGGGCCGGGTCCACATTGGCGAGATTGCGTGCCGAGTCGCGGTTGGTGTTCAAGGGGATGCCGTCGACCAGCACCAGCATGCCGCGGCCCCGCAGGGTCTGGCCAAAGTCGGTCACGGTATGGCTGGAGTCGGCCATGCCGGGTATGACCTTGGAGAGCAGGGTGGCCACGCTGTCCGAGCCGGTCTTCAGCTCGCTGAGTTCCGCACGGTCGATCACGGTCACCTGACGGGTGGGACGCACCAGGTCGCTGGATGTGCGCGAGGCCGTGACTTCCACGGCTTCGAGGGTGGCCATGGGCGCGGCGGCAGTCGCCGCCGGTGGCATCGATGTGGGCGCGGTGGCCGGTGCCGCCATGCCCGCCTGGCCTACCGGTTGCAGCACGATGCCGGTGCCATTGCGCTGGTAGCGGATGCCGCTGCCCTTGAGCAGCGCATCCAGCGCGGCTTCGGCCGGCATGCTGCCGTGCACGGCCGGGGCTTGCTTGCCGGCCACCAGCGCCGGCGCGAAGAACAGCTGCAGGGAGGTTTGCCGTCCGAGCTGCGCCAGGGCGTCGGCCAGCGGCTGGGCCCGGATGTCGATCGCCACCGTGGCCGGCTGGGCGGCTGCCGGGGCGGCGGCGGTGCCGATCAGCGTGGCGGCAAGACTGGCGATCAGGAGGGGCAAGGCGCGTGGGTGACGCGGTTGGGTGCGGGCGCCGGTACTGGTGCGAAATTGCTGCTGCGGTAGCGGTTGCTGGGTCACGTCTGGGTCTTCTCCGGGAGGCGTCGAGGGACGGGGCCCGCGTTGCGCGGGCACATTCGGGGAGAAGACGGAACGCGGGGCAAAAACCTGAATCTAGCGCGAGAATATTTCCGTGCTGCCGTCCGCAAGCGTGCGTACCGCTACCGGCAGGATCTGCGGCAGGGCGGCGAGCAGGGCGTCGGTATCGTCGGCGCGGAACACGCTGCTCAGGCGCAGCGCGCCGGTGCCGGCGTCGCTGACCCGCACTGCGTTGCGCCGATAGCGCGAGACCTCGGCCGCCACCAGCGACAGCGGCTGGTCCTTGAACAGCAGCTTGCCGTCGCGCCATGCCATGGCCGTGGCGAGATCGACCGGCGCCGCGCGCGCCACGGCGCCGTCGCCGGCAATGCGTGTGCCAAGCCCGGCCGACAGGCGCTCTGCCGCGCGGGCCACGCCCTGGCCCTGCACGCTCACCGAGCCGGATTCGACCGCAACGGCTACGGTCCCGCCGTCCCGGCGCAAGTCGAAGCGTGTGCCGGTTACCGTCACGGTGCCGCTGCCGGCGTCGACCACGAAGGGGCGCTCGCTGGCGTGCGCCACCTCGAACATGGCTTCGCCGTCGGCCAGCGTCACGGCGCGCAGGCCCGGCTCGTAGCGCACCGAGACGTGTGTGCGCGTGTTCAGTTCGATGACGGAGCCATCGGGCAGCGTCAGCCGCCGCCGCTCGCCGGGGGCAGTGCTGAAGGTTGCCGCGTAGTGGCTTGCGTCGCTGGCGGCATAGGTGGTGGCTGGGCGAGGCGACGCCTGTTGGCGGACGAGCCATGCGGTGCCGATGGCGACCGCGCAGAGGCTGGCGAGCAGCGCGCCGCGCAGGCCCCGGTGCAGGCCGCGCGCCGAGGTGGCGGGCGGGGACGAGGCGGGGGCTTGCGCAAGGGCGCGCAGACGCTCCGGGTCGAGCGCGCCCGCCGCCTGCCAGATTCGCTCCAGCGCGGCGTACTCGGCCCGGTGCAGGGGGCTGGCGTCGAGCCAGGCCGCCATGGCCTGGCGTTCCGGCGCGCTCAGCGAGCCGTCACGGGCAAGCGTGAACCAGCGTGCGGCGGCTGCGCGGGGGGAGTCGGGCGTCGTCATCGGGGCGTGGTCCGACGGCGCCTGGCGGGGCGCGGCGGGCAGCGAGAGGAGAAAGGAGCCTGAATCAAGGCGCGGTACCCGGTACTCAATGCGGTGCTTGCGACCCGAGCCGTTCGCGCAGATGGCGCATCGTTCGGATCATGTATTTTTCGACCATATTCTTCGAAACCCGGAGGCGCTCGGCGATCTCTTGCTGGGAGAGCCCTTCGAGGCGCTGCCAGACAAATACCTGGCGGCATTTGAGCGGCAGCTCGGCCAGCGCCTGCTCCAGCGCGGCGGCCAGCTGGACGGCGTGGAGCGCGGCCTCGGGATCGCCCGAGCTTGCGTGATGCGCGGCAATGCTGTCAAGCGGGACCGCTTCCCGTCCACCTTCGCGCCGGAAGGCGTCGATAGCAAGGTGGCGGGCGGTCTGGTGCAGGTAGGCGCGTGGATGGTCGGGTGGGCCCGCCTTGTTTTCCAGGACCTTGAGCAGCGCGTCCTGGGTCAGGTCCTCTGCCTCGTGGCGGTTGCTCAGCTTGCGGGTCCAGGTGCCGACCAGTTCTTCGTAGTAGGCGAACAGTCCGAACACGCGCGAGGACGGGGGCGACATGGCGAGCGCGCGACGGGCGTCAGGCCCACCCGCGGTGGCCGCAGCCTGCCGACGGCGAATAGGCCAGCAGCGCAACAGTAGTGCGGCATCCCGCCATGCATGCCGCGCGCGCATGGTTGGCCTCGTGGTTCCGAAAGACCGGGTTGGACAAAGAAATCCTCGGGGAGAGCGTAGGGGATTGAGAAGGAAATGCGACGCATTATCATTTGAATGCTGAATGCACGTCAATGGCTACATTGACGATCGCAGCGTGCATCCGACACCGGCAGGTGGCTGCAGGCGTGGGCGAAGTGGGGGGGTGCCCCAAAAAAAAGCCCGCGAACTCTGCGGGCCTTTAAAGGCGCAGCCGGTGTAAGCGGATCCGGCTGGCTCTCAATTGTCGCAACGCCGCTGCGATTCTCTTTCCCCTCCGGGGGTGGGGCCGGAGGCCGGACGGGTTGCACCGAAAGACGGTGAGGCCAGCGCAATCCGCGGTCGGCTGCGGGCGCTGGCGAAGGCCCGCGAGTTTGCCTGCTGGTTCAGCGCAGCAGGAACGCGATATCGTCCACGCTGATCCGGCTTGCGGCCACGCCCCGGCGTTGCTGGAACAGGATGTGCTGGAGCACCTGGTGGCGTTGCCGGGCAAAGACGGCCGCGTCGATGGGCGTGCCGGTGCGCGCATAATGCTCGACCAGCAGCTTGTATGCGCGATGCCGCATCTGTAGCGCTTCCTTTTCCCCCTTGAGCCGCAGGGCGTCGTCCGGCGCGGCGGCTTCGGCGGCGCGCTGCGCTTGCACCGCGCGGGCGTGCAGGTCGCGATAGCGGTCGAGCTCGTTTTGCGTGGCGCGCAGGCGCTCGCGCAGCGCGCGTATCTTGCGCTGCAGCTTCAGCGTCATGCCCACGCCATGCTCGATCAGCGTGACAGTTTCCAGCGCATGGCTGGCGGCGGCGATCGTGTTCTTCCAGATGCCCCGGTCGTTCGCCTCGCTATCCGGCGTCCACCCGCGGGTGGCTCCGCTCAAGCTTTTCATATGATCCCTTGACCCTTGCAATTGATTTCCGGTGGCCGGCTTGATGGCAAGCGGCCTGCCCGCGCGCACGGTGGCCGCACTGCTGGCGGATCTTGCCGTGTCGGTTTCGGGAATCCTACGGTCTGGCGCTGCGCAGGCCAAGTAGAAGATGCTTAGATCAGGTCTTCTCACTGCCTATATGTTGCGCAAGGTCAGGAATAGCGATGCCTGGCTGCGTTGCAGGATGCCGTGCTTGGGATTGGCGCGATCAAGACAGGTGCCGGATCGCCGTAAAGCGACTTTTTCCAGACTTTCTTGCGGATTCGCTGCTCAAAATGAGCTAAATACCCTGCCCGGACGAGCTATTCCGTCCAAATGCCGGAGAATCGGACTAGGATGCATGCATGGCACTCAATTTTCCCAATCCCAGCCGGAGTTACGACCCATCCAGGCATTGCGTGTGCTTTTGGGGCTATGACGACTCGCGCGAGGTCTCTTTCGAGGTCGGCGACGCGGTGCTCTCCAACCTCAGCCCCGAGATGCGTCCGGAGGAGCCCGCCGTGCTGGAGGCCTTCGATCGCCACCGCGATCAGATCCTGGAACTCGCGCGGGATGCTTACTCCCGCAGCAAGCAGAACAGGTACACGATTTCCTGAGTGGCTTTGCGCCTGGCCGCGTTCGTGTTCGTGTATGCGGGGCGGGCGCTTGTCACGTTTGCGCTGCCGCTCGAGGCGGCAGGGGCGCCGGTTCCGCCGCCATCCTGTCCGCTGCGTAGGGGCGCAGGAAGCTGCGCGCCAGCTCCATATCCCTGCATGTCAGCCAATCGTCCCACTCCGTCGGCGGTATGATCACGATCATCCGCTTTTCCTTTCCCGGCGCGTGGAAGCGGCTCATCAGCGGGTGGTGGCCCGAGTTGATGGTCAGCATGGTGAAGCTGAAGACGTCTTGCCCGCCGTCGCCGGGCCAGTCGCGCCAGAGGCCGGCGATTGCCATCGGCTCGTCATGTTTGAGCCATACGCGCCAGCGTACCGCCTTGCCGGTGGCGTAGTCAGGTTCATAGAAGCACGTTGCCGGCACCAGGCATAGCTGCCCCTTCTTCCACGCGGCGGAAAACGCCCGTTTCTCGCCGACCGATTCCGAGCGTGCGTTCGTCGTGTCGAATCTCGCCGCACCGGGCGGAATGCGTTTTCTCGGGACCATGCCGAAGGTGCCGAGCAGGCATTCGCGCCGGCCATCGCGGCTGGTCACGATCAGCGGGGCCGCATAGTCTGGCCAGGCTTCGGGCGGCCACGCCTGCGCCGGGCAGGTGACGCCGAAGACATCGCGGAGCAGCCCGGCCTGGGCTGGCGCATAGTTGACGCACATGGCCTGCCTCCCCACGGTGCCGCGCGCAGATGCGAGTTTCCAGTATGGTGGATTTCCGGCAGGGAGGTGGGGGCCTCTCTGGCTCAAACTGCATTGTCCGTCGCGACGCCTCTGTGGCCACAGCCGCGTCACCCCGTTCGACTTTTTCCACTCAGTGTTCATGACCATCGTCACTACCCGTTTCTTCATCCTCACCGGCGGTCCCGGCGCCGGCAAGAGCACCCTGATCGGCGAGCTTGCGCGCAGGGGGTTCGCCACCTCGGCCGAGGTGGGCCGCGAAATCATCCGGGAGCAGTCGTCGGTGGACGGCCGTGGCCTGCCGTGGGTGGATCCCAGCCTGTTCGCGGAGTTGATGCTGTCGCGCGAGATGCGCAATCACCGGGCGCATGCCGGCGGCACCGCGCCGGTGTTCTTCGATCGCGGCGTACCGGATGTGGCCGGCTACCTGAGCCTGTCGGGTCTGCCGGTGCCGCCGCACATGGAGGCTGCCGCGCGGCAATACCGATATCACCGCCGCGTCTTTGTCCTGCCGCCGTGGGAAGACATCTACGCCCGGGATGCCGAGCGCAGGCAGTCCTTGGAAGAGGCGGAGCGCACCTTCGATGCCATGGTGCGCACGTATGCCGGATATGGCTATGAACTGGTCGAGGTGCCGCGCCTGCCTGCCGGGCAGCGGGCAGACTTCGTCGAATCGCTCATCGGCGGCTGAGCGGTCCAGGCAAGCCAGGCATTGCCTGCCGGCGCCGGAATCAGCTCTCGTGGGCTTCCAGCGTGAAGCCGGCGCCGTCGTCCTGGCGCAGCAGCCCCACCAGGGCGGGCATGGCGGCCTCCAGGGTTTCCTTCAGCCGCCACGGCGGGTTGACGATAAACATGCCGCTGCCGTGCAGGCCCAGTCCTCCCGCCACCGGCTGCTTGACGCGCAGGCTGACATGCAGCCAGCTCTTGAGCGGCAGTTTCTTCAGTTGCACCGGCAATTGCACCGATTCGCGGCGCTGCACCTCGGGATACCAGATGGCATACATGCCGGTGGCAAAGCGCTGCAAGCCGTCCTGCAGGGTCCGCAGCACGCGGGCGTAGTCCTGCTTGTCCTCATAGGAGGGGTCGATCAGCACCAGCGCGCGGCGCGGCGGCGGCGGCAGGATGGCGTTGATCCCGGTAAAGCCGTCGCCGTCGTACAGCATCACGCGGCGGCCGGCGCCGCGGAAATTCTCGCGAAGGACCTGGATTTCCGTGCTGTGCAGCTCGAACAGGCGCAGGCGGTCGGCCTCGCGCAGCATCTGCCAGGCGAGCCACGGCGAGCCGGGGTAATGGCGCAGGTTGCCGTCGGGATTGAGGGTGCGCACCTGCTCGAGGTAATCTTCGAGCAGGGTGGGCATCGGGCGCTTGGCGGCAGCGGCCTGCCACAGCCGCGCAATGCCGGTCTCGAATTCGGCCTTCTTTTGCGCGTAGGCGTGGTCGAGCGCATAGAGGCCGGCGCCGGCGTGCGTGTCGATATACCAGAACGGCTTGTCTTTCTGGGTCAACTGCTCCAGCAACTGGACCACGATGGCGTGTTTGAGAACATCGGCGTGGTTGCCGGCGTGGAAGGCGTGACGGTAGCTGAGCATGGCGAGGCGGGAAAAAGGGCGTGCGGATGCCGGCCGGGAAGGGCCGGCGGCACAGGGCGCTATGCTACCATCGCCGGGCTCTGGCGCCGCCTTGCGCCGGTTTTCAGCGTGTTGCGGGTAGCCTGCCCCAGCCCCGCAGTCTTGTTGTTCCGTCTCTTTTCCGTCCGACGTTCTCCCCTTCATGTCCCGTGCACTAGATCTCGCCGAGCCCGTCTTTTCCGCCGCAGGACCGCCATATTCCGAGCGCTATGGCGACGTCTACCATAGCGACGAGGGAGGGCTGGAGCAGGCCCGCTACGTTTTCCTGGCGGGCAATGGCTTGCCGCAAGCCTGGGATGGGCGCGACCAGTTCGTGATCCTGGAGGCCGGCTTTGGCCTGGGGCTCAATTTCCTTGCTACCTGGCAAGCGTGGCGGGACGATCCGCAGCGTTGCCGGCGCTTGCATTTCGTGTCGGTGGAGAAGCATCCGTTCACCAGCGAGGGGCTTGCCGCCGTCCATGGCAGCCTGCCGGGGCTGGCGGAACTCGCGCCGCTGGCCGCGCAACTGCGGCAGGCGTGGCCGCTGGCCCTGCCGGGGCTGCACCGGCTGGAGTTCGAGGGTGGGGCGGTGGTGCTGACGCTGGCCTTCGGCGATATCGATACGATGCTGCCAAGGCTGGTGATGGGCGTGGACGCGTTCTACCTCGACGGTTTCGCGCCCGACCGCAATCCGGAGATGTGGCAGCCGCCGCTGATGAAGCGCCTTGCCCGGCTGGCGCGCCCGGAGGCCACGCTGGCGAGCTACGCGGCGGCTGGCTTTTTCCGGCGGGGTTTGCAGGCGGCCGGCTTCGAGGCCAAGCGGGTGCAGGGTTATGGCAGCAAATGGCATATGACGGTGGCGCGCTTCCCTGCCGCGCGCGGCAAGCGCCGGCACCCCCCGCCCGCTGCCGCTGCCTGGCCCGAGCGCCATGCCATCGTGATCGGTGCCGGACTGGCCGGCTGCGCGGTCGCGGAACGTCTGGCCGCGCGCGGCTGGCGGGTGACGCTGTTCGACGCGCACGAAGGCCCGGCGCAGCTGACATCGGCGCACCGGGCCGCCGCCATGCATCCGCATCTGTCTTCGGACGACAGCATCCTGTCGCGCCTGTCGCGTGCCGGCAACCTGCAGTCCCTGCGGAGCTGGGCGGCGTTGGCCGAGGCAGGGCACGCGCCCGGCTGGCAGGGTTGCGGCGTGCTGCAGACCGGCGCGGGCGCGGAGGACGCGCGCATCCAGCAGGCGGCAGTGGCCGCGCTGGGTTTTCCCGAGGCGTTCGCGCGCTGGATGGGGCCCGAGGAAGCGGCGCGGCGGCACGGCGCCGCAGTGCCCCATGGCGGCCTGTGGTTCGAGCAGGGCGGCTGGGCGCCGCCGCCGGATATTTGCCGCGCGCAGCTGGCGCGGGCGGGGGCGGCGGTGACGGCGCGCTATGGCTGCCGGGTGGCGCGGCTGGAGCGGGGCGCGGATGGCTGGCAGGCGCTGGACGAGGCTGGTGCCGTGATGGCCACGGCACCGGTGGCGGTGGTGGCCAACGCGCACGAAGCGCTGCGCCTGCTGCCGCTGCGCCATATGACGATAGACCGGGTGCGCGGGCAACTGACCACCCTGGAGCCCGAGCAACTGCAAGGCCTGGGGACTTGGCCGGACTGCGTTGTCACGGGTGCCGGTTACCTGCTGCCGCGTGCCGCGGACGGCAGTGCGCGGGTCGGTTCCAGCTACGAGCCGGACGCGCCGGAGACTGGCGGCGCCGGCGCGCGTCCGCAGGTGCATGCGGAGAATCTTGCCAGGCTGGCCGTGCTGTTGCCGGCGCTTGCCGGCGCCGCCGCCAGCCTCGATCCCGCGGCGCTGGGCGGCTATGTGGGCGTGCGCAGCGTGTCGCACAATCGCTTGCCGCTGATCGGCCGTATCGCCGACGAGGCGCAGGCCGCGCGGGATGCCGCCGCACTGCGGGGCGCGCGCCTTAGGGATGTCCCTCGTCTGCCGGGACTCTATGCGGCACTTGCATATGGCTCGCGCGGCCTCACATGGGCGGCATTGGGGGCGGAATTGCTGGCCAGCCAGATCGAAGGGGAGCCATTGCCGCTCGAACTCGAGCTGGTCGAGGCCCTTGATCCCGCGCGGCTGCTGGTGCGCGCCTTGCGGCAAGGGCAGGTGACGGGGGATGGCTTGCCATCCGAGGCGGTTCCCGGCTAAAAACTGCCGGAACCGAATGAAAACCGTGCGATAATCCCCGTTTTCCGTTTGCGCGGGGCTTGCGCCCGGATGCTCCGGGACCGCCGGTTTTGCCTGCGTGCCCGCTGTTTTCGATAAGGCCCGCGTGCCGGGCCTCGGCATTTGCCGTCGCTTTGCCTGTGTCGTGTCGGGCACGCGAGCGGGGTGCGCTTACGAACACAACAACATTTCTGGATTGGATTAACGACCATGTCGAATGTCATTGAAAACCTTGGCAAACTGGACCGCAAGGTGACCCTGGCCATTCCCAAGGCCGAAGTCGAAAAGGAAAAGCAGGAACGTCTGGTTCGCCTGTCGAAGACGGTGAAGATGTCCGGTTTCCGTCCCGGCAAGGTACCGATGAAGATGGTCGAGAAGCAGTACGGCCAGCAGGTCGAGTTCGAAGTGCGCTTCGACAAGGCCGCCCGCAAGTTCTTCGACATCACCAAGGAACAGGACGTCAAGGTGGCGGGCCAGCCCAAGTTCGAGGTCAAGACCGACGGCGTGGGCGAAGACGAAGTGGCCTTCGACGCCACCTTCGAGGTGTACCCGGAAGTCAAGCTCGGTGACCTGAGCGACGCCGAAGTGACCCGCACCAAGACCGAAATCAGCGAAGCCGAAGTCGACAAGACCATCGACATCCTGCGCAAGCAGCGCGTGCATTACCACACCCGCGGCGAAGCCGGCGAACACGGCGACGGCGGTGGTGAAGTGGCAGCCCAGAATGGCGACCGCGTCACGCTGGACTTCGTCGGAAAGATCGACGGCGTGGAATTCCCCGGCGGCAAGGCTGACGACTTCGCCTTCGTGCTGGGCGAAGGCCGCATGCTGCCCGAATTCGAGCAGGCTGCCCTGGGCCTGAAGGTTGGCGAAAGCAAGACCTTCCCGCTGGCATTCCCCGAGGACTACCACGGCAAGGAAGTGGCCGGCAAGACCGCCGAGTTCACCGTCACGCTGAAGAAGATCGAGTGGGCGCACCTGCCGGAAGTGAACGACGAGTTCGCCAAGTCGCTGGGTATCGCCGACGGCAGCGTCGAGAAGATGCGCGCCGACATCCGCGAAAACCTGGAGCGCGAAGTCAAGCGCCGCACGCACGCCATGCTGAAGGACCAGGTCATGGACGCGCTGCTCAAGGCCAGCGAACTGGAAGTGCCGAAGGCCCTGATCGAGCAGGACCAGGAGCGCCTGGTGGAAATGGCTCGCCGCGACCTGGAACAACGTGGCATGCCGAACGCCAAGGATATGCCGATTCCGGCCGAGATGTTCACCCAGCAGGCTGAACGCCGCGTCAAGCTGGGCCTGATCCTGGCCGAGATCGTCAAGGCCCACGGCCTGGACGCCAAGGCAGACCAGATCAAGGCCGAGATCGAGGACTTCGCGAAGAGCTACGAAGACCCGAAGGAAGTCATGCGCTGGTACTACGGCGACCAGCAGCGCCTGGCTGAAATGGAAGCCTACGTGCTGGAAAACAACGTGGTAAATTTCGTGTGCGACAAGGCCAAGGTCACCGACAAGACGGTGTCCTTCGAGGAACTGACCGCTGAAGGCAACAACCAGCCGCAGCAGGCCTGAGCCTGGCCCCGTGGCCGGGGCGCATGGCGCGCCGGCCGCAGCCTTGTCTCTTACCGAACCCCAGGAGAACTTGCATGACCCGCAATGATTTGCTTGACCGTCTGGCCACCACGCAGGCCTCCGCCCTGGAAACGCAGGGACTGGGACTGGTGCCGATGGTGGTTGAGCAGTCCGGTCGGGGCGAGCGCGCCTATGACATCTATTCGCGCCTGTTGAAGGAGCGTTTGATTTTCATGGTCGGCGAAGTCAACGACCAGACCGCCAACCTGGTGGTGGCACAGCTGCTGTTCCTGGAAAGCGAAAATCCGGACAAGGACATCTCGCTCTACATCAACTCGCCGGGTGGCTCGGTGTCGGCTGGCCTCGCCATCTACGACACCATGCAGTTCGTCAAGCCGGACGTGGCCACGCTGTGCATGGGCATGGCTGCCAGCATGGGTGCATTCCTGCTGTCTGCTGGCGCCAAGGGCAAGCGTTCGGCGCTGCCCAACTCGCGCATCATGATCCACCAGCCGCTGGGCGGCGCGCGAGGCCAGGCCTCGGACATCGAGATCCAGGCCCGCGAGATCCTGTACCTGCGCGAGCGGCTCAACACGATCCTGTCGGAAGTCACCGGCCAGCCGGTCGAGAAGATTGCCCGCGATACCGATCGCGACAACTTCATGAGCGGCGAGCAGGCGGTGGACTACGGCCTGATCGACAAGGTCCTCGCACGCCGAAGCTGACAGGCTGGCCCGGTCGCCGGAACGGCAGGCCGGGCAGGTGCAGGTCCAGGATCCCTCGGGCGTCGTGGACCTGCCCGGAACGAAGAAGGCTACACAGAAACGAGGCCTTGAGCCTCGTTTTTGCTTTTGCCCCACAGCGTGGGGGTCCTACCCGCCGCGCCAAATTTTTGGCGTATGATGCGTTTGAAGCGTATCCCCGCAGCGCCCCGGCACTGCGGCACGCACACTGCTAATGTGACTGATTCCTATGGCGGATAAAAAAGGTTCATCCAGCGAGAAGCTCCTTTACTGCTCGTTCTGCGGCAAAAGCCAGCACGAGGTAAAGAAGCTCATCGCCGGCCCGTCGGTGTTCATTTGCGACGAATGCATCGACCTGTGCAACGAGATCATCCGCGACGAGGCAGCCGCATCCGACAAGGATACCGGCGCCACGGCCAAGTCCGATCTCCCGACCCCTCATGAGATCCGCGAAAGCCTGGATCAGTATGTGATCGGGCAGGAGCAGGCCAAGAAGATCCTGGCCGTAGCGGTGTACAACCACTACAAGCGCCTGAAGCACCTCGGCAAGAAGGACGACGTCGAGTTGTCCAAGAGCAACATCCTGCTGATCGGGCCCACCGGCTCGGGCAAGACGCTGCTGGCGCAGACGCTGGCCCGCCTGCTGAACGTGCCGTTCGTGATCGCCGATGCCACCACGCTGACCGAAGCCGGCTATGTCGGCGAGGACGTGGAAAACATCATCCAGAAGTTGCTGCAGAACTGCAACTACGAGGTGGAAAAGGCGCAGCGCGGCATTGTCTATATCGATGAGATCGACAAGATCTCGCGCAAGTCGGACAACCCCTCCATCACCCGCGATGTGTCGGGCGAAGGCGTGCAGCAGGCCCTGCTCAAGCTGGTTGAAGGCACGATGGCTTCGGTGCCACCGCAGGGCGGCCGCAAGCACCCGAACCAGGACTTCCTGCAGGTGGATACCACCAACATCCTGTTCATCTGCGGCGGCGCGTTCGACGGCCTGGAAAAGGTCATCATGCAGCGTTCGGACAAGACCGGCATCGGTTTTGCCGCGCAGGTGCAGAGCAAGGAAGAGCGCGAGGCCAGCGAAGTGCTGCCCCAGGTCGAGCCGGAAGACCTGATCAAGTTCGGCCTGATCCCGGAACTGATCGGCCGCCTGCCGGTGGTCGCCACGCTGGCCAAGCTGGACGAGGCCGCGCTGATGCAGATCCTGGTCGAGCCGAAGAACGCGCTGATCAAGCAGTACCAGAAGCTGCTGGCCATGGAAGGCGTGGAGCTGGAAATCCGCCCGGCGGCATTGTCGGCCATCGCCCGCAAGGCGATCCGCCGCAAGACCGGTGCGCGTGGCCTGCGTTCGATACTCGAACAATCGCTGATGGATGTGATGTACGACTTGCCCAACTACAAGGGCGTGCAAAAGGTGGTGATCGACGAGAACACCATTACCGGGGATGCTCCGCCATTGCTGATGTACGAGGAACAGCCGAAAGTGGCTGGTTCGAACTGACGCGAACGCCGGCGCTTATGACGATTTCAGGCCGGCAGCGAGTCCGAAAGGCCGTTCGCGAAAAGCGAGCGGCTTTTTTTCTTCATTTTCGTAAAACGAAGGGGAGGAAACGGGGGTATGCTGTTTGGACGGGTCTTGCAAGTGCAGGGAGCAGCATTTGCACCAGGTATGGAATCGCTGGCAAAGCCTATCTTGCAATCGATTCATGCGGCCCAATTTACGCCTAAATGACTGACTGGGGAAAATGATGTCCGGAACACAACTCCTCCCGGCTGAGCCGATTCGCCTCCCACTGTTGCCCCTGCGCGACGTGGTGGTGTTTCCGCACATGGTGATCCCACTGTTCGTGGGACGTCCGAAGTCCATCAAGGCGCTAGAAACTGCGATGGAGTCGGGCAAAAGCATCATGCTTGTAGCCCAGAAAACGGCGGCCAAGGATGAACCGACCGCCGACGACCTCTACGAGGTAGGCTGCATCGCCAACATCCTGCAAATGCTCAAGCTGCCCGACGGCACCGTCAAGGTGCTGGTGGAAGGCACGCAGCGCGCGAATATCCGCGAAGTGAGCGAAGACGAATCGCACTTCATGTGCGAAGCCGTGCCGGTGCCGCCGGGCCCGGTCGAGACCGCCGAGACGGAGGCGCTGCGCCGCGCCATCGTGTCGCAGTTCGACCAGTACGTGAAGCTGAACAAGAAGATCCCGCCCGAGATCCTGACCTCGCTGTCGGGTATCGACGAGCCTGGCCGCCTGGCCGACACCATCGCCGCGCATCTGCCGATCAAGCTCGAGCAGAAGCAGAAGATCCTGGAGATGGTGAATGTCACCGAACGCCTGGAGAGCCTGCTGTCGCAGCTCGAGGGCGAGATCGACATCCTGCAGGTGGAAAAGCGCATCCGTGGCCGCGTCAAGCGCCAGATGGAGAAGAGCCAGCGCGAGTACTACCTCAACGAGCAGGTCAAGGCCATCCAGAAGGAACTGGGCGAAGGCGAAGAGGGCGCCGACCTGGAAGAACTCGACAAGCGCATCAAGGCTGCGCGCATGCCGAAGGAAGCCAAGAAGAAGGCCGACGCCGAATTCAAGAAGCTCAAGCTGATGTCGCCGATGTCGGCCGAAGCCACCGTCGTGCGCAACTACATCGACACGCTGGTCAACCTGCCGTGGCGCAAGAAGAGCAAGGTCAACAACGACCTCGCCAACGCCGAGCGCGTGCTGGACGAAGACCACTACGGCCTGGAGAAGGTCAAGGAACGCATTCTCGAGTACCTCGCGGTGCAACAGCGCGTGGACAAGGTGAAGGCGCCGATCCTGTGCCTGGTCGGCCCCCCCGGCGTGGGCAAGACCTCGCTTGGCCAGTCGGTGGCGCGCGCCACGAACCGCAAGTTCGTGCGCATGGCACTGGGCGGCGTGCGTGACGAAGCCGAGATCCGCGGCCACCGCCGCACGTATATCGGCTCGATGCCCGGCAAGATCCTGCAAAGCCTGGCCAAGGTCGGCGTGCGCAATCCGCTCTTCCTGCTCGACGAGATCGACAAGATGGGCATGGATTTCCGCGGCGATCCTTCGTCGGCGTTGCTCGAGGTGCTGGACCCGGAACAGAACCACACCTTCCAGGACCATTACATCGAGGTCGACTTCGACCTGTCCGACGTGATGTTCGTGGCGACCTCCAACTCGCTGAACATTCCGCCGCCGCTGCTGGACCGGATGGAAGTGATTCGCCTGTCGGGGTACACCGAGGAAGAGAAGGTCAATATCGCCCAGCGCTACCTGCTGCCCAAGCAGATCAAGAACAATGGTCTGAAGGCAGGCGAGATGGAAGTGAGCGAAGACGCCCTGCGCGACATCATTCGCTACTACACGCGTGAAGCGGGCGTTCGTTCGCTCGAGCGCGAAGTGTCGAAGATCGCCCGCAAGGTCGTCAAGCTGCTGCTGCTCAAGAAGGAAACGGGCACGGTCAAGGTGGCGTCGTCCAACCTGGACAAGTTCCTCGGCGTGCGCAAGTACGACTTCGGCCTGGCCGGCAAGGAAAACCAGGTAGGCCAGGTGACCGGTCTGGCGTGGACGGAAGTGGGCGGCGATCTGCTGACCATCGAAGCCGCGATCATGCCGGGCAAGGGCAACATCACCCGTACCGGTTCGCTGGGCGACGTGATGAAGGAATCGGTCGAGGCGGCGCGTTCGGTGGTGCGCTCGCGGGCACGTCGTCTGGGCATCACGGACGAGATGTTCGAGAAGCGCGACATCCACATCCACGTGCCCGAAGGCGCCACCCCCAAGGATGGTCCTTCGGCCGGCGGCGCCATGACCACGGCGCTGGTGTCGGTGCTCACGGGTATCCCGGTGCGCGCTGACGTGGCCATGACCGGCGAGATCACGCTGCGCGGCGAAGTCCTGCCGATCGGTGGCCTCAAGGAGAAACTGCTCGCGGCGCATCGCGGCGGTATCAAGCTGGTGCTGATCCCCGAAGAGAACGTGAAGGATCTCGCCGAGATTCCGGACAACGTCAAGAACGCCATCGAGATCATCCCGGTGCGCTGGATCGACAAGGTCCTGGAACTGGCGCTCGAGCGCAAGCCCGAGCCGTTGCCGGAAGAAGTGGCCAAGCCTGCCGACGTGGCGGACAAGGCCGCGGCCAAGGTCGAGATGATTCATCACTGACCTTGCCGTAGTCAGCTTGTGAGAAACGCCGCGGGTGCCCCCCGCGGCGTTTTTTTGTCGGGTGGCAGATGGTCACCGCGCATCGCGTGATGCGTGCGTAGTGGGCGTTTTTCGCGCGGCTTGCGGAGCGCTTTCGTGCCGTTGAAAATGACTGTCAAGAAAGCTTGGCAAAATGCCAACGGCTGTATTACACTTGCGGCCTCGCAACGCAAACAGCAGTAATTTCTCTGAAATGTGCGCGGCGATGCTTGCAGCATGCAGTGCGGCTGCGGTACGAGCGGGTGCTTAGCTCAGTTGGTAGAGCGGCGCCCTTACAAGGCGTAGGTCGGGGGTTCGAGCCCCTCAGCACCCACCATCGCTCCTGCCGCAAGACGATCCGCACAGCGCGCGTGTTGCTGCACAGATTCAGGAGTGGTAGTTCAGTTGGTTAGAATACCGGCCTGTCACGCCGGGGGTCGCGGGTTCGAGTCCCGTCCACTCCGCCAAACATGCAGTCAGCAAAACGGGCCCTTGTGGCCCGTTTTGCTTTTTGCGCTTCCTGCGGTTCTTTCCCCGATTCTGTCCTTGCTCCCCGCTCTGCCTGTCCCGGGTTACGCGCTGCGCAGGGGGCCAGCCGGCTTCACAGGCGGCGCCCGAGGCGCCGCAAATGACGTGAAGCTTGCCGCTCCTGATAGAATCCCGGAGTTTGCCGTTCGGTACCAACCCTTTTCCTGAGTCAGCATGCTTGATTTCGTACGCAACAACCGGCGCTTGATGCTTTTGCTGCTGCTGGTGCTTGTCTTCCCGTCGTTCGTGTTCTTCGGCGTGGAGAGCTACTCGCGTTTCATGGACAGTTCGCACGACGCTGCCAAGGTGGATGGCCGTGCCATCACCACCCAGGAAGTCGACAATGTGGTGCGCGACCAGAGCGAGCGCATGCGCCAGATGCTGGGCACGAACTACGACCCGCGTCAGTTCGAAGGCGCGCAGGCGCGCCAGCAAGTGCTGGACCAGCTGATCCAGCAGCGCGTGGTGGCCAATGAAGTGGCCAACAAGCACCTGACCGTCTCCAACGAGCGCCTGTTCGAGGCCATCAGCAGCATTCCCGCCATCGCCCAGTTGCCGAAGAAGAAGGACGGCACCATCGACGACAAGGCCTATATCGCCTTGCTGGCGCAGCAAGGCATGACGCCCGAGCAGTTCGACGCGCGCATGCGTTTCGATCTGGCCACCCAGCAGCTCGGCACCTCCATCGGCGCTACCGCGTTCATGCCGAAGTCGCTGCTCGACCGCCTGATCGCCATCCGCGACCAACAGCGCGAGGTGCAGGCGCTGCTGATCAAGCCGGCCGGGTTCGCCGCCAAGGTCAATCCCGACGAAGCCGCACTCAAGGCTTACTACGAAAGCCACAAGGCCGACTTTTCGGTGCCCGAGCAGGCCAAGGTCGAGTACCTTGTTCTGTCGGCAGCTGCGCTGGCCGCGTCGACCACGGTCTCGCCCGAAGAACTCAAGTCCTACTACGACAGCAATATCGCGCGCTTCCGTACCGATGAGCAGCGCCGCGCCAGCCATATCCTGATCGCCTCGCCCAAGGACGCGCCGGCAGCGGACCGCAAGGCGGCCAAGGAAAAGGCCACCAGGCTGCTCGAGGATCTGCGCAAGCATCCCGAGACCTTCGCCGACGTGGCGCGCAAGCAGTCGCAGGACCCGGGCTCGGCGGAAAAGGGCGGCGACCTCGGCTTCATGGGCCGCGGCGCGCTGGTCAAGCCGTTCGAGGACGCCATGTACGCGCTGAAGGACGGCCAGATCAGCGACGTGGTGGAAACCGACTACGGCTATCACATCATCAAGCTCACCGGCATCAAGCCGGCGGAAACCAAGTCGCTCGACCAGGTCCGTACCGACCTGGAAGCGGAACTGCGCCAGCAGCTCGCGGCCAAGAAGTACACCGAACTGGCCGACGCTTTCGGCAATACGGTCTATGAGCAGTCCGACAGCCTCAAGCCCGCGGCCGACAAGTTCAAGCTGACCATCCAGAGCGCCGACAGCGTGACGCGCCTGCCCAACCCGGCGCTGGGTCAAAGCCCGCTCAACAACGAGAAGCTGCTCAAGGCCCTGTTCAGCGACGATTCGGTCAAGAACAAGCGCAATACCGAGGCAGTGCAGGTGGCGCCCAATACGCTGGTGGCGGCGCGCATCGTCGACTACCGTCCGGCGGCCGTGCGCAAGTTCGAAGAGGTGCAGGCCAAGGTGCGTGAAGGCTATATCGCGCAGCAGGCCGCCGAGCTGGCGAAGAAGGAAGGTGCGGCGCGTCTCGAGGCGCTGAAGAAGAGCGGCGGCACCGATGGTTTTGGCGCGCCGGTGACGGTCTCGCGCGCCAAGGCGGATGGCCTGGCGCCGAAGGCGCTTGAAGCCGTGATGCGCGCCGATACGACGAAGCTGCCTTCGCTGGTTGGCGTGGATCTCGGCGCCGACGGTTATGCCATCTATCGCATCGGCAAGGTCAGCCAGCCGGCGCAGGCCGATGCCGCGCAACGTCAGGGCGAGGCGCAGCAACTGGCGCAAATGGCCGGCCAGAGCGAACTGGAAGCCTTCTACGAAAGCCTGAAGGACCGCGCCAAGGTGAAGGTGCTCAGGCCCGCGGTTGCGGCGGATGCCGGTGCTGCCAGCGGGGCCGCGGCACAGTAATACGATGAGGAGCAAGCGGGCAGGGAGCATGGAACAAGCTCCCGAGCCGCGCCACAAAGGAAAAAGGCGCCATGGGCGCCTTTTTTCTTTCTGCTGGCAACACGCCAGCGCACGGGACCCGAGCGCTCCTAGCGGCCCGCCGTCCGTGCGGCCGGCGCCTTCAGCAGAGGCTTGAGCTGGGGCCACACCGTGTCGAGCAATGTCGCCTGCGCTTGTGCGGTGGGATGCATGCGATCCGCCTGGAACCACTGCGGCTTGCCGACCACCTGCTCCAGCAGGAAGGGCACCAGCCGCGTCTTGTACTCGCCGGCCAGCTTGGGGTAGAGCGAGAAGAAGCGCTCGGTGTAGTCCGGCCCGTAGTTGGGCGGGATGCGCATGCCAACCAGCAGCACGCTGGCCTTGGCCTGCTGGGCGCCGGTGACGATGCTGCGCAGATTGGCCTCGGTGGTTTGCAGCGCAAGGCCGCGCAAGGCGTCGTTGGCTCCCAGTTCCACCACGACCACCGCCGGGTGATGCCGTGCCAGCAGATCGGGCAGGCGGGTCTTGCCGCCCACCGTGGTCTCGCCGCTGATGCTGGCATTCACGACGTTATAATCGAAGCGCTCCTCGCGCAGCCGTGCTTCCAGCAGCTTGACCCAGCCGGCATCGCGCGCAATGCCATACTCCGCCGACAGGCTGTCGCCCAGCACCAGGATGGCGGGCGTTGCCGCCCGCGCCATCGACGCCGTGGCCGGCACCATCGCGGGCAGCAGCGTGGTCACGCATACCGCCAGCGCCAGCTTTCGCCAACCGCACCAGAACTTCTTGCTCATGTCTTCATCCATTCTTGCAGTCGAGTCATTAGGAAAGACCGTAGCCGACACGACGGGTTCGCTGACGATTTTGCACGACGTCACGTTTTCCGTCACGCGTGGTGAAACGCTGGCCATCGTCGGCGCATCCGGCTCGGGCAAGTCGACGCTGCTTGGCTTGCTGGCCGGCCTGGACCTGCCCACCACGGGCACGGTGAGGCTCAACGGGCAAGACCTGTTCCAGCTCGATGAGGACCAGCGCGCGGCGCAGCGCGGGCGCCATGTGGGCTTCGTCTTCCAGTCGTTCCAGCTGGTCGGGCACCTCAGCGCGCTGGAGAACGTCATGCTGCCGCTCGAACTGCGCGGCGAAACCGCAGGCGTGCGCGAGCGTGCCGCCGATATGCTGGAGCGGGTAGGGCTGGGGGGGCGTCTCTCGCACTATCCGCGCACGCTCTCGGGCGGCGAGCAGCAGCGCGTGGCGCTGGCGCGGGCCTTTGTGGCCCGCCCCGATATCCTGTTCGCGGACGAGCCTACCGGCAGCCTGGATACCGCCACCGGCGAAGCCGTGATTGCGCTGATGTTCGAGTTGAATCGCGATGCGGGTTCGACGCTTGTGCTGGTCACCCATGATCGCTCGGTGGCGGCACGCTGCGGGCGCATCCTCACCATCGAAGCCGGCCGCGTAGCCAGCGATGAATGGATGACAGTCCCGGTATAGCGGTATGGGGCCAGCGCTTCAGGCGCCGCCCAGCGCTGCGCGCGCCCGCGCGATCAGCGCGCCGGTGGAGGCATCGTGCCCGCTTGCCGAAGCGGCCTGTCCGCCGGTGAGTTCGCCTTCGATCGGTTTGGCCAGGATCTTGCCCAGCTCCACGCCCCATTGATCGAAGGAATTGATATTCCAGACCACGCCTTGCACGAAGGTGCGGTGTTCATACAGGGCGATAAGCGCGCCCAGCGTATGCGGCGTGACGTCATCCATCAGCAGCGTATTGCTCGGACGGTTGCCTTCGAACACCATATGGGCGATACGGATCTCGTCGCTCAGGCCGGTGGCGCGCAGCTCCTCGGCGCTGCGGCCGCGCATCAGCGCCTCGGCCTGGGCAAAGCAATTGGCCAGCAGCTTGGCGTGATGCCCGGGCAGTTCGCGGGGCGGCCGCAGCGGCGCCACGAAATCCACCGGCACGATCTGCGAGCCCTGGTGGATCAGCTGGAAATAGGCATGCTGGCCGTTGGTGCCGGCCGAGCCCCAGACCACCGGCGCGGTATGGGCGCGCACGTGGCGGCCGTCGAGCTGGACCGACTTGCCGTTGCTCTCCATTTCCAGTTGCTGCAGGAAGGCGGGGAACAGTTCGAGCGAGGTCGAATAAGGCGCCATGCAGCTGGTCGGCATGCCGAAGAAATTGCGATACCAGATGCCGAGCATCCCCAGTATCACCGGCATATTCCGCGCCAGCGGCGCGCTGCCGAAATGCTCGTCCATGGCGCGGCCGCCGGCCAGCAGGTCGTCGAACGCATCGAAGCCGACCGCGAGGGCAATGGACAACCCGACCGAGGACCATAGCGAGAAGCGCCCGCCGATCCAGTCCCAGAACTCGAACATATTGGCCGGGTCGATGCCGAAGGCGCGCACCGCTTCAAGGTTGGTCGACACCGCAGCGAAATGCCTGGCCAGCTGGTGCTCCGCCACGCCCCCGGCGAGGAACCACTGGCGCGCGCTATTGGCGTTGGCCATGGTCTCGAGCGTGGTGAAGGTCTTCGAGCAGACGATCACCAGGGTCTGTTCGGGGTCGAGCCGCTCCAGCGTTTCGGCCAGTTCGGTCCCGTCCACGTTGGAGACGAAATGCATGCGCGGCCCGCCGCCGGCCAGGTGGGAAAGGGCGCGGCAAACCATGCGCGGGCCCAGGTCCGAGCCACCTATGCCGATATTGATGACGTCGGTGATGCGCTTGCCGGTGGCGCCGGTCCAGCCGCCGCCGCGCACGCGTTCCGAGAAGACCCGCATACGCGCAAGCACATCGTGGATGGCCGGCATCACCGGCTTGCCGTCCACCTTGAACGATGCGCCCGGCGCGGCGCGCAGCGCAATATGCAGCACAGCGCGATCCTCGGTGGCATTGATGTGGTCGCCGGCAAACATGGCATCGCGGCGCTTCGGCACGCCGGCCTCATCGGCCAGTTGCATCAGCAGGGCGAACGTCCGGGGCGTGATGCGGTTTTTCGAGAAATCGAGATACAGGCCCGCCGCTTCCAGGGAAAACTGCTCGACGCGCTGAGCCGCGTCGCCGGCAGCGAACCATTCGCGCATAGGCGTTTCGCGAATGGCCTCATGGTGTTGCAGGAGAGAGTGCCAGGCGTGGAGATCGGTGGGCATGCGTGTGGAATTCTCTGGGGATAGTGCGGAAATACCGTTTCAAGCGAAATTTCTGGGTTGCGGCCGGCACCGGCCGCATGTGGCCCGCTGTCATTGCCAGCCGAACGCGCCGCTTCGATCGTGCGCCGGAGCCGGCGATCGGAAGCGCTTCAAGTATAACGCCCCCGCAGCGGCCTATTTTAGGAATTGGCTGCAATGCTGTGCATTGGCGCCATTTGCAGAAACAATAGCAGGGCGCATCTGGCCCGGCTGTCGGTGGCTCTCTGACATTGCGCCGTCTGTCTGAACCGGCGGGCAGCTGCGCGCACGCCGGTTCTCCCCTCGCCACGCAGACGCCGCCGGCGCAGATCACCGCCACCTCAAGCCCGGTGATCCAGTCCGGCAACTGGCCGAACGCCAGATAGCCGATGGGGGTGGCCGACAGGATCTGCAGGTAGTGGAAGGGGCTGAGGCGTGGCTGCCGCCGCCGGTGGCGTTGCTCATGCGCCGCGCGGATCCCGCAGCAGGGCATTGAACAGGCTGCGCACGGGTGGATAGAGCTCGCTCGCGGTGAGGCCGGCGGGCCCGATGCCTTGCGCCACCAGCTGGTCGGCGGCTCGCCCGTGCAGCCAGACCGCCGCCAGCGCCGCCTGCAGCGGCGGCATGCCCTGGGCGAGCAGCGCGCCGATCATGCCGGCCAGTACGTCTCCCGTGCCGGCGGTGGCCAGCGCGGCATTGCCGGTGGGGTTGACCGAGAGGGAAATGGCGGCGGCGCCATCCGATGGCGCGGCAATCACCGTGCCGGAACCCTTGAGCACGATGACCGCCCGCCATTGCGCCGCCAGCGCCCGTGCCGCCGCCAGCCGGTCGCGCTGGATCCCGGCCACGCCGATGCCAGTCAGGCGCGCGGCCTCGAGCGGGTGCGGCGTCATCACGCGCACCAGCGGACTGTCGGTCAGCATGGCGGCGAGCGCGGTGTCCGCGGCGAGCAGGTTCAGCGCATCGGCATCCAGGACCAGGGCAGGCGGCGCGCTGGCGGCGGCGCCACTCTGCAGCAGCTGGGCGAGCTGCATGCGCGCCGCGGTGCCGGTGCCCATGCCCGGGCCGATCACCAGTGCCGACATGGCGGACAGCTCGACCTCCCCGATCGGGTGCAGCATCAGCTCCGGGTGAACCGGATCGAGCAGCGGTGCGGGTTGCGCGAGGAAGCCGATATGCACGCGTCCCGCGCCAAGATGCTGGGCCGCGCGCGCGCCCAGCAGCGGCGCCCCGGTCATGCCGATGCTGCCGCCGATCACCGCGAGCGAGCCGAACGTGCCTTTGTTGGTGGCGTGGCGGCGCCTGGGCAGCGCCGCGGAGAAGGCCGCCGGCACATTGACCGTGGCGCAGGCCTGCTGGGCGGGCGGATAGATCAGGCCGAGCGGGGCGATGTCGACCTCGCCGGCGCAGTCGCGTCCATCCAGCGTCAGCAGGCCGGGCTTGGCGCCAATGAAGGTCAGCGTGCGGCAGGCGCGCACCGCCGGTGTGCCGGCGCCTGTATCGGCGAACAGCCCGCTCGGAATGTCGAGCGCGAACACAGGCAGTCCTGCATCGGCAAGCTGCGCGATCCATTGCGCCACGAAGCCATCGGCGGCACGGTTCAGGCCGATGCCGAGCAGGCCATCGACCACGGCGCAGGTGTCTGCGGGAAACGGTGGCAGGCCGTCATGGCAGGCGGATTCCGGCACGGCGTGCAGCGGCACGCCTGCCGTGCGCGCTTCGTGCCAGGCCCGGGCGGCGTCGGCGGGCAGGCGATCGGGCTCGGCCGTCAGCCATACCTGGACCGGGCGCCCGGCCTGGTGCAGCCGGGTGGCGGCCACCAGCGCATCGCCGCCGTTGTTGCCGGGCCCGGCCAGCAGCAGCAGCGGGCCCGCCGGGGCATGGTGCGCAAGCCAGGCGGCCGCGGCGGCGCCCGCCCGTGTCATCAGTGCGAAAGCGGGCAGGCTGGCCATGGCGGTTGCCTCGATGGCGCGGATGGCGGCGACGTCGTAGAGCGGGATCGGGCTGGCGCTTGCCGCGTCCAGGGGCAACCACCCGTCGACGGGCAGCGAGGATGTGATCGGGGTAGAAGTTTGCATGATCAGCGGGGGCCCAGGCCGTAGCGGGCAGGGGTCAGGCCATCCAGCGCGATGCCGGGGCGATTGCCGGCGATCGGCTCGGCGGCAATGCGGCCGGAGCCGCATGTTCTTGCCCGGCGCTTCACGCGGCTGGCTTGACGATGGATTCCAGCGCAATTGCCGTGCCCAGCAGTTGCGCGTCGCGCATCGCACCGTGCGAGAGCATCAGGCCCACCGGCAGTTCGTCCGGCTGGTGGCAGGGTAGCGAGATCGAGCAGCCGTCGAGGAAGTTGAAGGCCGAGGTATTGCGCAGCAGCAGGGCGTTGGTGCGGAAGAAAAGGGTGTCGTCGGACACCAGCGGCGCAATCGCCGGCGCCACCATCGGCACGGTGGGGCAGGCCACGGCGTCGAAGCCTTCGATACGTGCCGTTACGCGGGCGATCCAGTCGGCGCGGGCGCGCATCAGGTCCACGTAGTCGGCCGCGCCCATGCTGGCGCCGCGCTCGATGCGGGACGCCACGCGCGGGTCGTATTGTTCGCGCCGGGTGGCCAGGACGTGGCGGTGGATGGCATAGGCTTCGGCGGCGCTGAAGCCGCCGGCCGCATTGATGGCGGGCAGCTCGGCCAGTTCCGGCAGGTCAATATGCTCGATCTGCACGCCGGCGGCGGACAGCCGGCCCAGGGCGCGGTCGAAGGCATGCGCCACGGTGGCGTCGAGGTCGTCCAGCAGGTACTGGCGCGGGATGGCCAGGCGGATGCCGGCCGCGGCCTTGATGGCCGGCAGCACCGCCTGGTCGGCGATCACGCCGTCCACCAGCACGCAGTCCTGCACTGTGCGCGCCATGGCGCACGCGGTGTCGAGCGTGTAGGACAGCGGGAAGGCACCATCCAGCGGCACTCGGCGGCTGGTCGGCTTGAACCCGGTCAGCCCGCACAAGGCTGCCGGAATGCGGATGGAACCGCCGGTATCGCTGCCCAGTCCGGCCACCGCCAGGCCAAGCGCCACCGAAACCGCGGCACCGGAGGACGAGCCGCCGGGAATGCGTGCCACCTGGGCATCGGCAGGGTTCGCCGGCGTGCCGAAATGCGGGTTGATGCCGACGCCGGAGAAGGCGAACTCGGTCATATTGGTGCGCCCGACCAGCGCCGCGCCGCAGTCGCGCAGGCGGCGCACCACGGTTGCATCGGCGGTGGCCGCCACGGCGTCGCTGCGTACCGGCGAGCCGGCGCGCGTGGTTTCGCCGGCCACGTCGAACAGGTCCTTGACCGATACCGGCAGGCCCGCCAGGGGATGCAGCATCTTGCCGGCCTGGCTGGCCGCGTCGGCGGCCCTGGCTACCTGCGCGGCCGAGTCGAAGGTGGTATGCAGGAACACGGCCTGCGCCGCCGGCTGCTGCGCCAGATGCGCCGCCTGGGCAATCGCGTCGGCGCGCGAGGCCGCGCCTTCGCGCAGTCTTGTCTGCAATGTATGGATATCGGTGGGCATTGGGCTCGCGATCGGTCGCGCTCAGGGAGGGATCGGATCGAGTCTATCCAGTGCGCCTGCGCTGCGCAACCGGCTTCCTGGCGGGTATCGCCCCGTCCTCGCGGCGGTGCGCCGGCCCGCTTGTCCGCCTCTTTTTCGTGCAGGATTCACGGCGATATTCCCGATGTTTTGCTTGGATTTATTTGCTGGTTATCCGCATGATTTGCAAATAAACTATCAAGCCAAATCTGGCGGCCACAGCCTCGGGGATATACCTGATCCGCGTGGGCGCAGGCGCGCGCCGCAATCCATCAAGATAGGAGTGAAGACATGGCTCGCAAGCCAGCATCCGGCCAGGTCCTGGCCGAGGACGACCATGGCGCGCCCGACGCATCGGCCAGGGCGGCCAGCGCGCTCGCGCGCCCGCCCGGACCCAATATCGTGTCGTCTTCGCACCTGGTGTCCGAACGCAGCCCCGAGCTGTCCGAGTTCGAGTTCGGCCTGAACACGGCCTATAACGCGTACAGCCGCTGGGTGGTGCGCTGCATGGGCGCCTCCGGCGTGCGCGACCTGACCTTCCTCGACGTGCTGGTGCTGCACCACGTCAACCACCGCGCGCGCCCCAAGCGGCTGGCCGATATCTGCTTCGTGCTCAACGTCGAGGACACCCACCTGGTGACCTATGCGCTCAAGAAGCTGCAGGGCCTGGCGTTGGTGGAGGGCGAGCGGGTCGGCAAGGAAGCCACCTACATCACGACGCCTGCCGGTAGCGAAGCCTGCGCCCGCTACCGCGAGATCCGCGAGCAATGCCTGACCAGCAATTTCTCGGCGGGCAGCACCGAGAACGTCGAGATCGGCGAACTGGCACGGCTGCTGCGCGTGCTTACCGGCTTGTACGAGCAGGCCGCGCGCTCGGCGACCTCGCTGTAATCGCTGCGGCGGCGGGGGAGGCGGTGCGGCGCGCTTCCACGGGATGCGCTCTGCTGCAACGCAGGAATCCCCCTGCAACAAGGTATAATGCCGGTTTCCCGCCAGCACGGCGCCCCAACCAGCGGCGCCGGCCGGTAGCAGCCCCTACCTCCTGCCTTCCCGACCGCTCAGACCATGGCGCATTTCTCGTGCTTCCCCGGTGCATTGGCGCTTTCCGCCTTTCGCCAGCAACGCCTGCTCACCGCCCTCAAGCAGATCGACGCCGACATCGAGTCGGTGCATGGCCAGTTCCTGCATTTCGTCGACACCGATGTGCCGCTGTCGCAAGACGACAGCGCCCGCATTGGCGCGCTGCTGACCTATGGTGCGCCTTTCGAGTCACAGGCTGAGGGTGACCGCTTCGTGGTGATCCCGCGCTTCGGCACCATTTCCCCGTGGGCCAGCAAGGCGACCGATATCGCCCATAACTGCGGTTTCGAGCATGTGCACCGCGTCGAGCGTGGCGTTGAAATCACCGTGGTCTGCAAGAAGGGCCTGCTCCGTGGCCGCAAGTCGCTGGACGCGGATACGCGTGCAGCGGTGGCGGCTCACCTGTTCGACCGCATGACCGAAAGCGTGGTGGCATCCCGCGAAGACGCCGCCGGCCTGTTCCAGGAACTGCCGGCCAAGCCGCTGCGCTTTATCGACATCTCCGGTGGCCGCGCCGCGCTGGCGCAGGCCAATACCGAGATGGGCCTGGCGCTGTCGGAAGACGAGATCGACTACCTGGTCGACGCCTACGCCAAGCTGGAGCGCAACCCGACCGACGTCGAGCTGATGATGTTCGCGCAGGCCAACAGCGAACACTGCCGCCACAAGATCTTCAACGCCACCTGGACCATCGACGGCGTGCAGCAGGACAAGTCCCTGTTCGCCATGATCCGCAATACCCACCAGCTCAATCCGCAAGGCTCGGTGGTGGCGTACTCGGACAACTCCGCCGTGATGGAAGGCGACGTGGCCGAGCGCTGGTTCCCGCGCGGCACCGGGCAGAAGTACGGCCGCCACGAGGCGCTGACCCACACGCTGATGAAGGTGGAAACGCACAACCACCCGACCGCCATCTCGCCGTTCCCCGGTGCTTCCACCGGCGCCGGCGGCGAAATCCGCGACGAGGGCGCCACTGGCCGTGGCGGCAAGCCCAAGGCTGGCCTGACTGGCTTCACGGTCTCCAACCTGATGCTGCCCGATGCCGTGGAAGGCTGGGAAAACGCGCGCGACGCCGCCCAGCCGGTGGCGCACCGCAACCCGGCCGACAAGGTGAGCGTAACCGGCAAGCCGGACCGCATCGCCTCGCCGCTGCAGATCATGATCGATGGCCCGCTCGGCGGTGCCGCGTTCAACAACGAATTCGGCCGTGCCATCCTGGGTGGCTACTTCCGCGTCTACGAGCAGAACGTGGGCGGCACCGTGCGCGGCTATCACAAGCCGATCATGATTGCCGGCGGCATTGGCAACATCGACGCCGGCCATACGCACAAGAACCCGCTGCCTGCCGGCTCGCTGCTGATCCAGCTGGGCGGCCCGGGCATGCGCATCGGCATGGGCGGCAGCGCTGCCAGCTCGATGGCCACCGGCACCAACACGGCCGACCTGGACTTCGATTCGGTCCAGCGCGGCAACCCGGAAATGGAGCGGCGCGCGCAGGAAGTGATCAACGCCTGCTGGCAGCTCGGCGACGATAACCCCATCCTGTCGATCCACGACGTGGGCGCTGGCGGCATTTCCAATGCCTTCCCCGAACTGGTCGACGGCGCCGGCCGCGGCGCGCGCTTCGACCTGCGCCAGGTGCACCTGGAAGAGTCCGGCATGAGCCCGGCCGAGATCTGGTGCAACGAGTCGCAGGAACGCTATGTGATGGCCGTGGCGCCGGCGTCCTTCCCGCTGTTCCAGGCCATGTGCCAGCGCGAGCGTTCGCCGTTCGCGGTGGTCGGCATCGCCACCGAGGAGAAGCAGCTGCAGCTGGTCGACGCGCATGTCGATGCCTCGCTGAAGGAACACTATGCGGTGAACATGCCGATGGAAGTGCTGCTCGGCAAGCCGCCGCGCATGCACCGCGACGTCCGGCACGTGGAGCAAAGCCTGCCGCCGGTGGACGTGACCGGCATCGTGCTGGAGCAAGCCGTGCGCGACGTGCTGCGCCATCCGACCGTGGCCAGCAAGTCCTTCCTGATCACCATCGGCGACCGCACCGTGGGCGGCATGAACGCACGCGACCAGATGGTGGGTCCCTGGCAGGTGCCGGTAGCCGATGTTGCCGTGACCACGCTCGACTACAAGGGCCGTACCGGTGAAGCCATGACCATGGGCGAGCGCACGCCGCTGGCCGTGATCAACGCGCCGGCATCGGGCCGCATGGCCATCGGCGAAGCGCTGACCAACCTGGCCGCCGCGCCGGTCAAGGACCTGGGCAAGGTCAAGCTGTCGGCCAACTGGATGGCGGCTTGTGGCGTGGACGGCGAAGACGCCAAACTGTACGACACCGTGCATGCGGTCGGCATGGAACTGTGCCCGGCGCTCGGCATCAGCATCCCGGTGGGCAAGGATTCGCTGTCCATGCGCACCAAGTGGCAGGACAACGGCGTCGACAAGGAAGTGGTCGCACCGGTCTCGCTGATCATCTCGGCATTTGCCGCCGTGGACGACGTCAACCGTACCCTGACCCCGCAACTGCGCACCGATGCGGGCGACAGCGTGCTGATCGCCATCGACCTCGGCCGCGGCAAGAACCGGATGGGCGGCAGCATCCTGGCCCAGGTGACGCAGCAGGTGGGCGACGCCGCGCCGGACGTGGACAGCGCCGAAGACCTGAAGAACCTCTTCAACGTGATCCAGCGCCTGAACCGCGAAGGCAAGCTGCTGGCTTACCACGACCGTTCCGACGGCGGCTTCATGGCTGCCCTGGCGGAAATGGCCTTTGCCGGCCATTGCGGCCTGTCGCTCAACGTCGACATGCTGGCGCTGGACCCGCAGCAGGAGCAGGACTTCGGCGACGCCAAGAACTGGGCCCAGCAGATCTCCGAGCGCCGCAACGACCAGACCCTGCGCGCGCTGTTCTCCGAAGAACTCGGCGCGGTCATCCAGGTCCGCCTGGAAGAGCGCGATGCCGTGTTCGGCGTGCTGCGCGAAGTCGGCCTGTCGGCCTGCAGCCATGTGGTGGGCAAGCCCAACACCACTGACCAGATCGAGATCTACCGCGACGCCAAGAAGGTGTTCGGCGCGGCGCGCAGCGAACTGCAGCGCACCTGGAGCGAAGTCAGCTGGCGCATTGCGCGCCTGCGCGACAACCCGGCCTGCGCCGACAGCGAATACGACAGCCTGCTCGACGCGGCCGACCCTGGCATCTCGCCGGTGCTGAGCTTCGACCCGGCCGAGGATATCGCCGCGCCGTTCATTGCCACCGGTGCGCGTCCGCGCGTGGCGATCCTGCGCGAGCAGGGCGTCAACTCGCAGATCGAGATGGCCTACAGCATGGACCGCGCGGGCTTCGACACGCACGATGTCCATATGAGCGACCTGATCGCCGGCCGCGCCAGCCTGGCCGACTTCGCCGGCTTTGTCGCCTGCGGCGGCTTCAGCTACGGCGACGTGCTGGGCGCTGGCGAAGGCTGGGCCAAGACCATCCTGTTCAACGCGCAGATGGCCGAGCAGTTTGCCGCCTTCTTCAACCGCAAGGACACTTTCGCGCTGGGCGTGTGCAACGGCTGCCAGATGATGAGCAACCTTGCCCCGATCATCCCGGGCGCGGGCGCATGGCCCAAGTTCACGCGCAACCAGTCGGAGCAGTACGAAGCACGCTACGTCACCGTGGAAGTGCAATCCTCGCCGTCGATCTTCTTCGCCGGCATGGAAGGCAGCCGCATCCCCATCGTGGTGGCGCACGGCGAAGGCTTTGCCGACTTCTCGCAGCAAGGCGACAAGAGCCAGGCCCAGGTGGCGCTGCGCTTCGTGGACAACCGCGGCGCAGCGACGCAGACCTATCCGCTGAACCCGAACGGTTCGCCCGATGGCATCACCTCGGTGACGACGGTCGATGGCCGCTTCACCGTGCTGATGCCGCACCCGGAGCGCGTGTTCCGCACCGCTACCATGAGCTGGGCGCCGGATGCCTGGAAGCAGGTGGCCGACGGCGGCAGTCCGTGGATGCGCATGTTCCGCAATGCGCGCAAGTGGGTGGGGTGATTTAGCCCGCTTGCTGTTGCCATCAAGAAAAAGCCCGCGATCGTGGGCTTTTTCTGTTCCGAGGCGGGCAAGCGTGGCGGGCACGGAAAGGCGCAGGCTTTCCGCACGCCATCCACCCGCCTCAAGCCATCAACTGCGTGCTCCAGGGCTGGTACACGTAGTACAACGGCCGCTGCGGATCCGATTGCTTCGCGGATTCCGGCGCCGCGCCGCGCAGTTGCATGGTGACCAGGATCATGCGTGCCGCCTTGACCGGCGAGTAGCGGTCGCGCAACGGCAGCATCGGCAGCAACTCGCGCCACTCCGGCGGCAGGCCATCGTGGCTGAAGGTGCCTAGCGCGCAGTAGCCCCAGCCCTCGGAGGTGAGGTGCCAGAGTTGCCGGTAGGCACCGCCTGTTGCCATGGCCTCGCTCCTTCCTGCTGGCTGCGCGCTACGGTGGGGGGGGCTGCGCGGATGCCCACGATCTTACTCACGTGTGGCCGTGGAGGGAATGCCCCGTCGCCCGCAGCAGGTGTCAGCAGCACTTGCGGGACCTTGCGAGTGCTTTGCACGTTCCTGGCTCGGTATCCTCTGCCTTCTCCCGGTGCGCTGGCATGCATATATCGCGTGCGCCTGTGCTTGATGTGGCTGACGGCGCCCACATCGGGCCTAGAGCCCGCTGAACCAGTTGTACCCCTGGTCTTCCCAGTAGCCGCCAGGATTCTGGTTGGTGACGAAGAGCGCCGCGATGTGCTTGGGATTCTTGAAGCCAAGCTTGGTCGGTACGCGCAGCTTGAGCGGGTAGCCGTATCGGGCGGGCAGCGGCTCGCTGCCGAAATCCAGCGCCAGCATGGTCTGCGGGTGCAGCGCGGTAGCCATGTCGAGGCTCGAATAGTAGCGGTCCGCGCATTTGAAGCCGACATAGCGTGCGGTGGTGTCGGCGCCGATGCGTTCCAGGAAGATCCGCAGCGGTACGCCGCGCCACTCCCCGATCGCGCTCCAGCCCTCGATGCAGATGTGGCGCGTGATCTGCCCTGCCTGCGGCAGCGCGCGCAATTGCGCCAGGTTCCATGTGCGCTTGTCGGCGACGAGCCCGGAGACCTCGAGGCGGTAGTCGGTGCCATCGACCTCGGGCACATCGTATTCCGGGTAGAAGGCGTTGAAGGGAAAGGGCTGCGTGATCTGGCTGCGCGCATAGGTGGGCGCCAGCCGGTTGCGGTTGAACAGCCAGCCCTGCACGCGATCGTTCCAGCGCGACATCGACCACAGCACCTTGTCGACGGTATCGCCATCCTGCAAGGTGCAGCCCGCCAGCATGGACAGGGCGCCGAGTGACAGCGAGGAGCGCAGGAACAGGCGCCGCTGGAGCTGGGCGAGCTGCGGTCCGATGTCTGCCGCGCTGATGCGTTGCGGGGCAGGCGTGGCTGGGGTGACGAGAGGGCTTTCGCCGCGCACCTCGTCCTCGATGCGGACGATCCGCGTTGCATCGTCGGGCGTTCTCATGCTTTGGCGTCTCCATGAGCGGCGCGTCCGGTGAGCATCGGCAGCAAGGTCGACGGTACCAGGATGACCAGCGCAAGATGGACCAATACGAAGCCGACGATGCCAGCCATGGCGAAGAAATGCACGTGGCGCGCGGTATCGAAGCCGCCGAGCAGCGATGCCAGCCAGCCAAGTTGCACGGGCTTCCAGATAGCGAGGCCCGACGCCACCACCAGCACGCCAAGCGACAGGACCATCACGTACATCAGCCGTTGCACGGCGTTGTAGGCGCCTGGCCGGTGCGGCAGCCGGAACCGGACCGCCAGCGACGCGTCGCGCAGCACGCCGCGGGCGCTCAGCGGCAGGAAACGGCGCTGAAAGTGCCGGGTGGCCATGCCATAGCCGAGATAAAGCAGGCCGTTCGCGCATAGCAGCCACATGGCCGCAAGATGCCAGGCGATCGAGCCGCCGAGCCAGCCACCCACGGTGGCCCATGCCGGAAACCTGAAAGGGAACAGTGGCGACGCGTTGTAGATCGCCCAGCCGCTCATCGCCATGCAGGCCATGGCGAAGGCATTGACCCAGTGCGTCGCGCGTATGGCCAGCGGATGCACGATGGCGCGCCGCACGGGTTCGGATAGGGTTGGCTTCTGCATGGCGGGAAAAGGCATCGGGCGGGCGAGGTGGAGCGGGAAAGCCATCCCGGCCGCGCAGGCCCGGCCGGGATGCGCGCTTACATCGGCGGCACTACGCCGTGCTTGCCTGCCGAGATAAAGCGCGCGCTCAACGCTCCGTCGGCGGCCTTGCTGGCAAACAGCACGACGTGCACGCCCGGCGCCAGCAGGGAGCGGTCGCCCGGCTCCAGGTTGACGATGGGCACGTCGTCGGGAATCACGATGCGCTTCTCGCCGTCCGGATACTTCACGGTGATGGTGCGGCCATTGCTGACCACCACATTGCCCACCGTGCCGTTGGTCATGCTGCTGTTCTTGCCGAGATCCCATGCGCGGTGGCCTTCGCCGCTGCCACGCATGCTGGGCGGGAACACATGCACCTCGAGCGCCTTCAGCGAGCCGTCCGCCTGCGGCACGGCAGCCGAGCCGATATAGCTGCCGGCCTTGATCTCGTCGACCTTGGCCAGCGTCACGGCGCGCACCGCCGTATCCTTGGTCAGGCTCACGTCAATCTCCTGTCCCGTACGCGTGCGGACCTTCAGGCTGTCGCCGGCGACTGCAGTCACGGTGCCGCGCACGCCGATGGGCGCGGGCTGCGCCATCGCGGCCGGGGCGGCGGCAAGCAAGGCGGCGGCAAGCATGGCGGGCGCCACCAGGGTGCGAGTCAATCGGCTCGAAACGATCTTCATCGTGGAACTCCTCGGGAGGGGAAAGTGATTCGCAGCATAGGGCGCGGGCAAGGTCGTCCGGGTGACTTTTTAATGACAAAAATGTCATAACTCCGGCGCCGGCCCGCCGCTAGAATGGCAGCACACTCGTCGAACCGCTTTGCGCATCATGAGCATCCTCGTCATCGAAGACGATCCCAAGACCGGTGACTATCTCAGGAAAGGCCTGCGCGAAAGCGGCTATGCCGTCGATCTCGCCCGCACCGGCACCGACGGCCTGCACATGGCGCTGGAGCATCCCTACGACCTCGTCGTGCTCGATGTCATGCTGCCGGGCATCGACGGCTGGGAGATCATGCGTACGCTGCGCGCGCGGCGCGACCTGCCGGTGATCTTCCTGACCGCGCGCGACCACGTGAACGATCGCATCCATGGCCTCCAGCTGGGCGCCGACGACTATCTGGTCAAGCCGTTCTCCTTTGTCGAACTGGTGCTGCGCATCCGCACGCTGTTGCGGCGGGGCGTGGTGCGCGAGGCAGAGCTGTTCGAGTTCGCCGATCTCAAGCTCGATGTCCTGCGCCGCAAGGTGACGCGCCAGGGCGTGGACATCCCGCTGACCAACAAGGAATTCCTGCTGCTGCACCTGCTGGTCAGGCGCCAGGGCGAGGCGCTGTCGCGCACGCTGATCGCCGCCGAGGTGTGGGATATGAACTTCGACAGCGACACCAACGTCGTCGATGTCGCCATCAAGCGCCTGCGGGCCAAGGTCGACCAGCCCTTCGACAGGAAGTTGATCCATACCGTGCGCAGCATCGGCTATACCTTCGGCGTGGGCGTGTGAAACCCTGGGCCTCACGCTCCCTCACGGCACGCACCACGCTGCTGTTCGCCCTGATCGCCTGCGTGGTGATCGGCACCCTGGGCGCCTATTTCTACCAGTCCGTGAAGACGTCGATGGCAGCGCGTGCCGATCTGCAACTGATCGGGCGGGTAGTGCATTTCCGCCGGCTGGCGAGCGACGTGTACACCGTGGGCGAGCTCAAGGACCGGCCCTTGCTGTTCGAATCCATGCTGGGCGCCGAGCGCGATGTTCTGATCTTCCGCAAACCTGGCGAGACGCCGTTTATTCACGTGAATCCCGATCATTTGCCTGTGCCGGCGGAGCTCGCGCTTTCCGTGCCGCCGAATGGCGCAGCATCGGTGACGGCAGGCATACTGCGCACCCGGCGCGACAACGGCGTGCCGGTGTATTGGGCCGCGGCGGTGGCGCGCTCCAGCGAGGACGGCAGCGTGGTCGAGGTCATCGCCGCGCATCCGATGGACAATGAATTGCGAATGCTCGCGGCCTACCGCAACCGGGTGGTGCTGGCCACGCTGGTCGGCATGCTAGCGGCTACCGCGCTGGCGTTCTTCGCCATCCGGCGAGGGCTGCGGCCGGTCGGCGGCATTGCGGCGCGTGCCGCCGAGATCAGCCCGGCCAGCCTCGCAGTCCGCCTTGACGAGCAGGGCGCACCCGCGGAGTTGCGCAGCCTGGTCGTCGCGTTCAATGCCATGCTGGATCGCCTGGCCGATGGCTACGAGCGCCTTACCCAGTTCTCCGCGGACCTGGCCCATGAGATCCGCACGCCCGTGGGCGCCCTGATCGGCCAGACCCAGGTGACGCTCAGCCAGCTGCGCCAGCCCGAGGAATACCAGGAGGTGCTCGAATCGAATCTGGAGGAACTCAACCGGCTGGGCCATATCGCCGAGAATATCCTGTTCCTGGCGCAGGCGGACCACGCGGGCCTGGTCATCGAACGCGCGCGGGTGTCGCTGCCCGGCGAACTCGGCAAGATTGCGGAGTATTTCGAAGGGCTGGCGGACGAGAGGGAGATGAAGTTCGAAGTGGAGGCGGAAGGGGTGCTGACGGCCAACCCGCTGCTCTGCCGCCGCGCGGTCAACAATCTCGTTGTCAATGCCGTGCGCTACGGTGCTCCGGGGAGCGTGGTGCGTCTCTGCGGGATCGAGCGGGCCGACGGTGTCGCCATCTCGGTCGAGAACCACGGCGAGCCGATTCCGGCAGCCCAGCTCGACCGGCTCTTCGACCGTTTCTATCGGGGCGACGCCGCGCGTAGCCGGCTCACCGAATCCAGCGGGCTGGGGCTCGCCATCGTGAAGGCCATCATGGTACTGCACGGCGGTGGCGTGCAGGCCAGTTGCCCGGCACCCGGGCGGGTGCGGTTCGTGCTGCATTTTCCGCCGCCCGGCGGCACGGCGTCCTGATCGGCTCGCACGAGCCGGCGCTTCGGCTGCATTCCTGTGGCTGAACCTGTCATGCAGCACCCGGGACCTGGCCGGGGGCTTTCGGACACCTGAGCGGCAAAGCGGCACGCAGCGGTACCGGCAGCCTTGCGCCAGGCCTCTGCGACGTAGCGCAGGCAGGCCTGGTTGAAGCTTCAGATCCTCAAAGCAGCGTGTCCAGCAAATCCGGCCCAAACACCTCGCGATGCACCCGCTCGGCCTTCACGCCGCGTGCCTGCAGCGCAGCGCGTTGTGCCTGCATGAACGGCAGCGGGCCGCACAGGTAGAAGTCGGCGTCGGCGAGATCGCCGTCGGCCAGGATGACGTCGATGTCCATGCGGCCGGGGAGGGCCGGCTGGGCCAGGAATTCCGCCGGTTCGCCGGACTCCAGGAAGAAGTGGGTGCGCAGCCCGGATAGCTGGCGGGCGGCGCGCTTGATGTCTTTCAGGTGCGGCACATGGGACACCATGCGTGCGGCATGGCCGAACACGACCTGGCGCGACGGATTGCGGTGTGCGACGGCATTCAGGGCGGAGATCATCGGGGTGACGCCCACGCCGGCGGAGAGCAGCACGATGGGTGTGGCGGGCTCGATGCCAGGTGTGAAATCCCCAAAGGGCTGGCTGACCATCAGTACGTCGCCTTCGCGGGCGTTGTCGTGCAGCCAGTTCGACACGGCGCCGGCGGGCAGGGTGGCGCCGTCGCCGCGGTCGCGCTTGACCGAGATGCGCCAGGTGTGGCCATTCGGCGCGTCCGAGAGGCTGTATTGCCGTTGCTGGAAGGCGCCGGGCGCCAGTTCCACGACGACCGAGATGTACTGGCCAGGCAGGAAATCCGCCAACGTGGTGCCGCCGACAGCTTCGAGCGTGAAGGCGGTAATGTCGGCGCTCTGTTCTTCGCGGGCCACGATGCGCACCGGCTGGCGGTGGTCGGGGCCGGTCTGCGCGCGTTCGTAGAGACGGCTCTCCGCGGCGATCAGCTCGGCGGCCAGCAGCCAGTATGCCTCGTCCCAAGCGGCCACCAGTTCCGGCGTGGCGGCATCGCCCAGGACTTCGCCGATGGCGCCCAGCAGGTGTCGTGCCACGATGGCGTAGTGGCTGGGCTTGATACCGACCGAGACGTGCTTGTGGACGATGCGGCTGACGACCGGGGCCAGTGCGCTGTTGTCGCCATAGTTGGCGGCATAGGCGAACACGGCGGAGGCGAGCGATTGCTGCTGCGAACCGTTGGCCTGATTGCCCATGTTGAACAGATTGGTCAGCTCGGGCCGGTCGGCGAACATATTGCGATAGAAGGTCTGGGTAATGGTCAGGCCATGTTCACGCAGTACCGGCACGCTCGCGTCGATCAGGGGTCTCGATTTTTCAGACAGCACGACAATCTCCAAAGATATACAGAAAATGCAACATAATGGACCAAAGCGTCCGCAGTGTTGTGCGGTGGTGGCGTGCGATCTGGCTGCGACGCCCTGGAGGCCATTTTATTAAACATGCATTTGCTATGCAACATAAAATTCGCGGCAGTGCAGAAAGATGTATCCGGGGGCCATGTTAGACTGCGATGGCCTTCACGATAAGGATAAGGCGCAATCCGTGCCGGAAGTTCATCCCGGCTGCCACGCACATCATGTCCGCCAGCCGGACCCCTATCCATGAGACTGACCGACTACACCGACTACAGTCTGCGGACCCTGATCTACGTTGCGGTCCATCCGGGCGAGCTGGTCACGATACAGCGTGTCGCGGATGCATTCGGCATTCCCAAGAACCACCTGATCAAGATCGTGCAGAAGCTTGGCCAGGCCGGCTTCCTGCACACCGTGCGCGGCCGCGCGGGCGGCATCGAGCTTGGCAGGCCTGCGGCCGGGATCAATGTGGGGGAGGTGATCCGGACCATGGAGTCGGATTTCCACCTGGTGGAATGCTTCCAGGGCGATGACAACCACTGCATCATCACCCGGGTGTGCGGCTTGCGCGGGGTGTTGTCGGCTGCGCTGCGGGCCTACTTCGAGGTGCTGGATGCCTATACCCTGCAAGACCTGGTGGAGAAGCCCGCGGCGCTGAACCGTGCGCTTGGGCAGGGTGAAGCGGCCTCCCTGGCAGGCATCCCCGTCAAGGGCATGGTTCGCAAGGCGCATCCTTCCCGGAAGACAGCCGGCGAGACCGGCTCACAGTAACGACGGCCAACCGGCCCGGCACCGGATCGCTGGTTCGCCTCGACAGGCGCCGGTCGCTGCGATCGATAGCCCGATAGCCTTGACCGCTTCGGTATCGCGTTCCGCCGCCCTCCGGGCTAGCCCGCCCGAAAGGGGATGGGCAGTATCGATCGGCTCATGACCGATGTCTCCCCGGGGTCAGGCCGGCGTCTTGCGGAACGAGATAGCGAAGCGGTTCCAGCTATTGATCGCCGAGATCAGCAGCGTCAGGTCGACCAGCTCGGCGTCGCTGAAGTGCGGGCGAACGGCCTCCCAGGCAGCGTCGGGCACATGGTCCCGGGCCACCAGCGTGACGGCTTCCGTCCAGGCCAGCGCGGCTTGCTCGCGCGCCGAGAAGAAAGGCGTTTCGCGCCAGACCGCCAGGGTTGCCAGGCGGCGGTCGTCCTCGCCGCCCTTGCGCGCGTCGGTGGAATGCAGGTCGATGCAATAGGCGCAGCCATTGATCTGCGAGGCGCGCAGACGGACCAGTTCCACCAGCGGCTGCTCCAGGCCGCTCTTGGCGATCCGCTCTTCCAGGCCAATCAGGGCCTTGATGGCGGCGGGACTGGCTTTGTAGTAATCGAGGCGTGGTTCCATGAATTGCTCCGGTTTTGTGCCGCCGGGGTGGCGACGTGACAGGAGCAAGGTTAGGACGGCAACTGGTTATATAAAAGAGCCATTTTCCAGTAATTTCAGGTAACCAGTGGCCACGCGTGGCGAAGTCCGGACGGGGCGGCTATGGGCGTGCTGCTGCCATCGCATTGGCCAGCTTTGCCATGCCGGCATGGATATCGGCCACGCCGATGCCGCCGTAGCCGAACAGTATCCCGGGCACCGGCGCTTGCCCACCGTACATGCCCGCGATGCCATAGAGGCCGATCGATGCGGCGGCGGCGCGCGCGATCACCGCCCCTTCGTCCTGCGCTCTGTTCAGGTGGGCAACGAGGTGGATGCCCGCAGCCGGCGCGTTGGGCGCGAACCACGGCGCCAGCGGGCCGTCCAGGTGATCGAGCAAGGCCGCCCGGCGCGCGGCGTACTCCTTGTGCATGCGTCGCAGGTGCTTGGCGAAATAGCCGTCGAGCATGAACTTGGCCAGCGCCGTCTGCGTCAGGGTGCAGCTGTGCCAGTCACCGACCTGCTTGCCGCGGCGCATGGCATTGCCGAGGGGTGGCGGCGGGATGATGTAGCCGATGCGCAGTTCCGGAAAGATCGTCTTGGAAAAGGTGCCGACGTACGCCACCACGCCAGCGTTGTCCAGGCTCTTGAGCGAATCCATCGGGCGGCCCGCGAAACGGAACTCGCCGTCGTAGTCGTCTTCCAGCACCAGCGCGCCACGGCGTTGCGCCCATTCGAGCAGTGCGACGCGGCGCTCCAGGCTCATGGCCATGCCCAGCGGAAACTGGTGGGAAGGCGTGACGTAGACAAGGCGCGCGTTGTCCGGCAGCGCGTCCACCACCAGCCCCTGTGCATCCACCGGGACACAGGCGAGTTGCGCGCCGAGCGCCGAGAAGGCGATGCGCGCGGGCGGATAGCCGGGATCTTCCACCGCCACCACGTCGCCCGGACGAATCACCACGCGCGCCATCAGGTCGATCGCCTGCTGCGCACCCTGCGTGACGATAACGTCTTGCCAGTTGCTGACCACGGCGCGGCTGAACGCCAGATAGCGCGACACCGCGAGCCGCAGATCCGGCTCCCCGGCAGGGTCCCGGTAGGCGCCTTGCCCGCGCGCTTGCAGGCGCAAGGCGTGGCCGACGCAGCTGCGCCATTTGTCGAAGGGGAACAAGGTCTTGTCGGTGACGCCACTCACGAAGTCGAATGCCGGCCTGGCATCCGGCGCCGTCCTGGGCAAGACATCGGGCAACGTTTCCCAGATCGGGCCGGAACCGGGACCCGGCGGCATCGGCTGCGGCGCCAGACGGGCCAGTTCGTGCGAGACAAAGGTGCCGTCCCCGGCGCGCGCGCGCAGGTAGCCCTCTGCGATCAGCCGCTCGAACGCTTCCAGCGTGGTCTTGCGCGATACGCCCAGCTTGGTTGCAAGGTCCCGGGTCGAGGGAAGCCGCTCGCCCGGCGCCAGCCGTCCGTCGACGATACCCGCCCGCAACTGGCGGTAAAGCTGGCCGGCCAGGCCCTGCCGGCCGTGGATACTCAGATGGACGTCCATTTGCTGGTTACCTGGAACGGTAGGAATTAGGGCGATTCTACGTGCCAGTCTGGACTGTTTCCAGTCGCGTCATCGCGCCATCGCGCGCCGTTGCCCGTGCGCCGTGGCCGACTAGCCCTCCCGTGCGTCGGCGCGCGGCCTGGCCAGGTAGGGCGTGTACTTCACCAGATACAGCAGGAAGGCGGCCATCCACAGCACCGCGGCTCCGGCAATCCAGAACGGCTTGTCCTGCGGCATGGCGAGCGGCCCCAGGACGCGGAAGAGGGTGGCCAGGGTGATGCATAGGTATGCCGCCTTCTCCATCGTGCCGGCCTCCAGCTTGCGGCCGGTATGGCCCAGTGCGGTGCGGGTGATCATGCCCATGATGGCGCAGCCGATCGCGCCCACGGTGAGCGCGTGCAAAGCGGTCGAACGGTCACCCTGGCCAAGCGCGGCAGCCGCCAGCAACAGCAGGCCCAGCGGCAGGCAGCCATAGGCCAGGTGCAGGATGGCGACAAGCGGCTTGCGCAAGGCATGACGCGAGCCCCATCCGGCCAGGCGGAACGCGTGCGCCAGGGCTGCAAGCAGCGCGAGCGCGGCGGTTGCCACGCCCAGCGGCGCCACGATACTGGCGGTCATCGCGGCCAGCGTCAGCACGACGACGCTGCTCTCGATGGGCTTCGAGCGCCGGATGCGTACCCCGGCGACGGCATTGGCGGTGAACATCGGGATCACGCGGCCCCCGATCACGGTGATGAAGACCACGATCAGCCCGATCCCGGCATCGGCGCTTTGCAAGGCCAGCGGCGCAGCGCCATTGGCCAGCGCAGCATGGAACAGTGCATTCAGCGCCCACAGCAGGAACAGGGCAGCGGCAAGCCCGTAATTGCGCTTGCTGCCGGCGCGAACCAGCACGCGCAGGAAGCTCGCCGCGCAGAGCAGGAGGAAAGCAAGATCCAGCACGGTAGCCGCCAACACCGGTCCGGTCCACATCAGCACGCGCGCGGCGAGCCACACGGCGGCGAGGCCGGCCAGCGGCGCGCCTTGCGGTGTCTGCAGGCCGGTCCAGTTCTTGCCGGCGGTGAACAAGAAGCCAACCACGACCGCCGCGGCGAAGCCGAACACCATCTCATGGGCATGCCACAGCATGCCGCCCATGGCCGGCTGGGTGCCGGCTTGGGGCCACCAGCCGAGATAGATGGCCGCCCAGACGCCGATGGCCACGACGGCGAAGGCCGCCGCAAGCAGGTAGAAAGGCCGGAATGCGAGCGCAAGGGCGGGGTGGCCGCGATAGCCCGCAGGGGCATGGCCGGTCGGTGGCGGGGTCTGGAGCAGCGGCAGCATGGCGCCTCGCAAATGGTGGGTTGGGACTGGTGAGGAGACATTCGCCTGCGGCCAGCCACCCGTCTCCCTGGCGCCCGTGGTGGTCGGGTACCGCTTGGTTCCCGTTTGTCGTTCCTCGGTGCGGTTGCCAACGCGATATCCGGTTTCGACGCGTTGCGTGGCAACAACCTGCAATGATTCTATTAAACAAGCATTTTTAATGCAACATAAAATACGGCCCGTGATACGGGTGGTCCCGGGCATGCCGGCGTGATGGTTGCGCGAAACGGCCTGCAGCCTGGGCGATGGCGTGAGCCGCCGGCAAGGCGGCCTGGTCCTTTCTCTAGTGCGCGGCGGCAGCGGCGGCGGCATTGCCGCCCCTGGCCGGCCTGGTGAGCCAGATCAGCGGGATGATGACGATAAAGATCACGCCCGAGATCCAGAAGATGTCATTGAGCCCGAGCATCGCGGCCTGCGCGGTGGTGCTGCGCTCGAAGAAGGCCATCGCCTGATCGTGGCTGAAGCCGGCCGTCGATTGCAGGGCTTCCACCGAGCGCACGAAGATCGGGTTGTGCGGGCTGGCCTGTTCGGCGAGTTGCGAGTGATGCAGGATATTGCGGTCGTTCCAGGCGGTGCTGGCGAGCGACGTGCCTACCGCTCCGGTGAACACGCGCGCGAAATTCGACAAGCCGGCCGCGGCGGGGATCTTGTCCGGCGATAGCCCGGACAGGATGATGGCGGTCAGCGGTACGAAGAACAGCGCGGTGGGGATCCCCTGCAGCAGCGTGGGCAGTACCAGGGTCCAGGTATCCACGGTGGTGGTGTAGCCCGAGCGCATGAAGAACACCACCGCGAAGCCGGCGAAGGCCAGGGTGGCCAGCACCCGCGCATCGGAGCGCGGCATGATCTTGCCCAGCACCGGCGCCAGGATCACGGCGAAGATGCCCAGCGGCGCCGTCACCAGCCCGGCATTCACGGCGGGGTAGCCGAGATACTGCTGCATCCATTGCGGCAACAGGACAAGGTTGGCGAAGAACACGCCATAGGCCACCGAGATCGCCACCGTGCCGCCGAGGAAGTTGCGGCCGGCAAAGAGCCGCAGATCGATGATCGGATGCGCCTCGGTCAATTCCCAGATCACGAAGAAGGCAAAGCTGATCAGCGCCACCACGCCGAGGCCGACGATCAGCGACGAGTGGAACCAGTCGAGGTCCTTGCCCTTGTCGAGCATGATCTGCAGCGAAGCCACCCAGGTGATCAGCGCGGCCAGTCCGATGGTGTCGATCGGCAGCGCGCGGGTGGGCGTCTCACGCGAGCGGTAGATGATCCAGGTCACGGCGGCGGCAAACAGGCCCACCGGGATGTTGATGTAGAAGATCCAGGACCAGGAATAGCGGTCGGTCATCCAGCCGCCCAGCGCCGGGCCGGCGATCGGGCCCACCGTTGCCGTCATGGCCCACAGCGCCAGCGCGGTGGCGCTGCGTTGCTTGGGATAGGAGCCGAGCAGGATAGCCTGCGACAGCGGAATCAGGGGCCCGGCGACGGCGCCCTGCAGCACGCGCGCGGCCAGCAGGACCGGCAGGGTGGGGGCGACGCCGCACAGCCACGAGGACAGCACGAACAGCAGGATGGCACCGACGAACAGGCGGATCTGGCCGATGCGCTGGGTCAACCAGCCCGTAAGCGGGATCGATACCGCGTTGGCCGCGGCGAACAGCGTGATGACCCAGGTGCCTTCGTCAACCGAGACGCCGAGGTTGCCTGAGATGGTGGGAATGGCCACGTTGGCGATCGACGAGTCGAGCACGTTCATGAAGGTGGCGAGCGCCACCGCGAAGGTGGCGAGCACCAGCTTGCCGCCAGTGAGCGGCTGGGACTGTTCGGTTGTGTTGGCGTTTTCCATGGCGGACTCGACGGGTCTCGGTTTGGTTGCGGTATGAATTTCTGATGTGACAGATAAATGGCGCAGAAAAATCGCGTCGAGGCACTACAGGGCGGCGCGCTTTTCAGCGGGTTCCGCCTGCTTCGCGGCAATGGCCGTGGATTGCGTGCCCGGGCCGGCGGTGCTGTTCAGCGCGACGATGCGAGCGATTTCCGCATCGGCCTGTTCGCCGTAGCCGCTGTAGACGCTGGTGCTGTAAGTCGTCTTCTTCACCGCGCCGAGCTGCGCGCCGCTGCGATTCCTGGTATCCACGTCGACCTGCATGGACAGGCCGATCTGCAGCGGGTGCGCGCGCAGTTCCGCCGGGTCCAGCTCGATGCGGGCGGGCAGGCGCTGCACCACCTTGATCCAGTTGCCGGTGGCGTTCTGCGCGGGTAGCGCCGAGAACGCACTGCCGGTGCCGGCCGAGAAGCCCACGACCCGGCCGTGGTAGCGCACGCTGCTGCCATACACGTCGGCGCGCAGCTCGACCGGCTGGCCGATGCGCATATGCTGGAGCTGCACTTCCTTGAAGTTCGCATCCACCCACACGCCATCGAGCGGCACGATGGCCATCAGCGGAGCGCCAGGCGCCACGCGCTGGCCGACCTGTACGGAGCGGCGCGCGACGTAGCCCGTCACCGGCGCCGGCAGCGTGTTGCGCGCGAAGGCGAGATGCGCATCGCGCAGCTTTGCCGCGGCGGCCTGTACGGCGGGGTGATCGGCAACCGTGGTCTGGTCGGTCATGGTGCGGTTGGCGGCGAGTTGCTGGCGGGCGGCTTCGAGCACGGCTTCGGCGGTCTTGACCGCATCGCGGGCATGCGCCACGTCTTCGGCAGACACGGCGCCGCTCTCGGTGACCTGGCTGCGGCGTTGCAGGTCGTCGCGGGCTTTTGCCAGGTCGGCCTGGCGTTGCTGGATCGCGGCCTGGTAGACGTTGTTGTTGACGTACAGGGCGCTGACCTGGCGTACCGTCTGCGCCAGCTGGGCCTGGGCGTTGCCAAGCGCAACCCGGGCATCGGCGGGGTCGAGGTCGACCACGGTTTCGCCGGCCTTGACGATCTGCGTGTCGTCGGCGTTCACGCTGATCACGGTGCCGCTGACCTGCGGGGTGAGCTGGACCAGGTTGCCGTTGACGTAGGCGTCGTCGGTATCTTCGTGATACGCGGCGTAGCTGAAGTAGTAGGCTGCGTAGCCGCCGGCGGCCAGCAGCGAGGCCAGGCCCAGCGCGGCGAGCATGCGCTTGCGGGTGGCCATCTTGCCGGCACGGGCGTGGTTGTCGACGGATTCGGTTTGGGTAGCTTCGGTCATTTCAACACCTCGGTATCGGTAGGGGTCGGCAAGATCTGGGAACTGGGTTGCCGGTCACTGCGGTTGTCCGGCGGCGGCGGCACCGGGGCCCGCATGGCCACGTCGGCGGGCGCTACGCGGGCGGTATCGGTGTAGCCGCCGCCGAGCGAGGCAGCCAGCGCGATCTGGCGGTCGCGCCGCGTCATGCGCAACTGGGCCACGGCCTGAGCGCGGGCCAGCGTGCTGGTCTCGGCGTTGAGCACCGTGAGCTGGGTCGTCAGGCCCTGGCGATATTGGGCGAGGGCGAGGTCGCGGGCACGGCGGCTGTTCTGCTCGGCGTGAACCGCGTCGACCAGCTGTGCATCGATGGCGCGGATCTGGGCAAGCTGCGTGGCGACCTCGGTCAGGGCGCTGATCAGCGTCTGGTTGTAGTTGGCCACCGCCATATCGAACTCCGCATAGCGGCCCTTGAGCTGCGCACGCAGGGCGCCGGCGTCGAAGATCGGCAGGTGGATGGCCGGGCCCGCGTTGGCGATGCGGCTGGCGGCAGTGAGAAAACGGCCAAAGCCGAAGGCATCGAGGCCGATGGCCGCGCTCAGGTTGATGTCGGGATAGAAGCCGGCTTTCGCCACCTTGATGTCGTGCGTGCTCGCGTCCACGCGCCACCGCGCGGCGACGATGTCGGGGCGGCGCGAGACCAGGTCGGCCGGCAGGTTGCCGGGCAGGCGGACTTCATCGCCAGGGCCCATGGCGGGACGTGGGATGGCCAGGCCGCGGTCGGGGCCGCGGCCAAGCAGGGCGCCCAGCTGGTAGCGGGTGGCGAGGAGGGCGCCGTCGAGCGCTTTCAGCGCAGCCTGGCTGGCATCGAGGTCACCCTCGGCGGTGCGCTGCTCCACTTCGGTGTCGAGGCCGGAGGCGGCGCGCGCATGGGTGAGTCGGGCCAGCGCGGTGCGCTGCGCGACTTCGTCCTGGGCAATGTCGCGCAGGGTGTACAGGCGGGCCAGCTCGTTATAGGCGCGGGCCACCGCCGAGCTGACGCTCAGCCTGACCTGTTCCGATTCCGCTTCGGCCGCCCGGCGTGCCGAGACCGACGAGGCCAGGGCCTCGCGGTTCTTGCCCCACAGGTCGAGTTCGTAGGTGGCGCTGATAAGGCCACGGTTTTCGGTCTGCCAGGAGCTGGCGTAGGGTGGCGGCACCAGGGCGCTGCCGGAATATTGCTGGCGGGTCCAGGCGTAGCTGGCATCGACGCGCGGCAAGGTGTTGGCGTTGGCGCCTTCGCTGAAAGCGGCAGCGGCGGCAAGGCGCGCCTTGGCCATGTCGATCGACGGGCTGCCGTCGATCGCTTCGGCGATCAGCGCGCGCAACTGCGCGTCGCCGAATTGCGCCGCCCAATCGGGGGCGGGCCAGCGGCCTTGCTCGGCGGGCAGGCTGGCAGCGGTCTGCAGGGCCGTGGGGTCGGTGACCTGCCTGTCGCTGGAGATGCCGGCGTAGCTGGCGCAACCGGCCAGCCAGACGCTCAGCAGCAGGGGCAGCGCCTTGCCGGCACGCAAGGTACGTCCGGTGCGTCCGGCCGTGGATAATTTCTGCGTTTGCATTTTCTGATTTGTCAGATAAATGGTTAAAAAAAGAGGCGCGCTCAGGCGGCCGAGAATTTGTCGAGCAGGCGGAGCAGTTCGTCGAACTCACGCTTGCTGAAATCCTTGAGGCGCGCGTTCAGCACCTCCGGCGCGATCTCGGGAATCCGCTCGGCGACGCCGTTGCCCTTGGCGGTCAGTTCCAGGTTCACCACGCGGCGGTCGTCCACGCTGCGCGAGCGGGTCAGCAGGCCCTTGTGCTCCAGCTTGTCCAGCATGCGGGTCATCAGGCCGGTATCGATGACCAGCAGCTTGCTCAGTTCGAACGGGGTGTTGGCCGCGCCGCGTGCCAGCGACAGGATGATGCCCATTTGCTGGGAGGTGATGTCCAGTTCCTCCAGGGCAGCGTCCATTTCCATCAGCACGAGATTGCGGGCCTTGTTGAGGAAGAACCCGACGCTCTGCGTGAGGTGGAAGTTCTCTTTGGTGTAGTGCTTCAAGGCCCTCTCCTGTTTGCCGACTGCTGACGGGATATTATTTGATAAGTCAGATAGATTCAAGGTCAGAATCTACAATTTTACGAACACGCCAGGGATGGGTTTGGAAGGTGCCGCGGGGGCCGCTTCTGGCGCGGCTACGCCCCCAATCCCCGGCTGGCGAAATAGTGGGCCGGGGAGTCGCCGAAGGCACGGCGGAACATGGCAATGAAGTTGCTCGGCGTGGCGTAGCCCAGCGCCTCCGCCACCTCGGCTACGGCTTCGCCGCGCGCCAGCCGCTCGAGCGCGTGGGTGAGCCGGGCCTGTTGCCGCCAGTGCGCGAAGCTGAGGCCGGTCTCGCTCAGGAACAGGCGCGAAAGCGTGCGCGGCGACAGGCCTGCCCACGTTGCCCACGCCACCAGGCTGCGGTGATCTTCGGGGTGCTTCAGGATGGCGCTGCTGATCCGGCGGGCCCGCCGATCGGACGGCAATGGCAGGTGCAGGGGCTCTAGCGGCGCCTGCCGGATCTCGTCCAGCAGTACCGCGGCAATGCGCTGCTGGGCCGCGTCCAGTTCGAACGGCGCGGGCCAGGAAGCGGCACGGCCGACCAGGGCGCGCATGACTTCGCTGATTCCCACCACGCAGGGCAGGCTTGGCAGATCTTGCGCCGCCGAAGGCGCAATCCATACGTTCCAGCCACTGAGCACGCCGCTGATGGTGACGCGGTGCATTTCGCCCGGCGGAATCCAGCCCGCGCGCTGGGCCGGCAGCAGCCAGGAGCCATGGCGGGTGCGGACGTGGACCAGCCCGTTGTCGATGCAGAACAACTGGCCGCGCAGGTGGCGGTGCCAGCCCAGTTCACGGGTGCCGAGCCGGAACTCGTTGCCGGCCTTGTCTGCGCCGCGCATGGCGATCAGGGCGGGCCCGTCCGGCTGCTCGCTGGTGTCGGCAAAGACAGCCAGCAAGGCCGCGGTCTCGGATTCCGGCGATGTGTCCTGGCGCGCGGCATCGGGAGAGGAGGATCGCATGGCTCAGATTCATTGTTTTTAGGCAGGATAACGTTATCGAGTCTACCCGCTTCGCCGGGATACTGCTGGCGAGGCGCAGGCATCCCGCGCCGCAAGGAGAGCGATATGCAAGGACAGACTTCCCGGATTTCACAAATTTCCACTTTCCATGTTTCCAGCTTCCATCTCTATGACGTATCGGCATTTCCCCTCGTGACCAGCCGTAGCGAAGCCATGCCGCCCGGTTATGCAAGCCGGTGGTGCGACGAGATGACGAGCCTGGTCGGGCAGGACCGGCCCTTTGTCCTGATCCACGGCCCGCATGCCGCCGAAGAAACGCACGAGGACCGCAAGCGGCGGGCTATATGGCTCAAGCAGCACAAGACGCTGCTTGGGCAGCTGTGCAGAACACTGATCCATATCGAGCCCGATCCGGACAGACGGGCGGCGATGCAGGCGCAGGCCGCGATGGCGGTCAAGGCGTTCGGCGTGCCCGTGGCGATGGCGGCCACCATGGCCGAAGCGCTGGTGCTGGGTAATGCAGCCCTGAGCGCGGTGCGCGCGCATGACGATGCGGGGGCGCAAGATGACGCCGCGCGCTGAATACCGGAATGGCGCTGTCCTGCCGGCACCGTCCGCGATGCCGGCAGCACCTCTGCATATCTCCATCGTCGGCGCTGGCCTGGGCGGGCTGTGCCTGGCGCAAGCCCTGAACCGGCGCGGCATTGCCTTCGATGTCTATGAGCGGGACGCGGCGCCGGCGAGCCGTACCCAGGGCTATCGCATCCGCATCGACCATATGGGGCAGCAGGCACTGGAGGCTTGCCTGCCAGCCGAGCTGTTCTCCTTGTTCAAGGCAACCAGTGCGCTACCCGTGCAGGGCGTCAACCTGGTGGATACCCAGCTTGAAGCCGTGAGAGGAAAGTGGGTGGATGCATGGCGGCGGGCCAGCGGCGAGGCGGGATCGTGCGAAGCGGACGACCTGAGCGTGAACCGCCAGACCCTGCGCGAAATCCTGCTGGAGGGCATTGGGGACCGCGTGCATTTCGGCAAGGCCTATGTGCGCTATCGCGAAGGCGACGATGGCCGTGTCCTTACCAGCTTCTCGGATGCTTCATCCTCGGTATCGGACCTGCTCGTGGCGGCGGACGGCGTGAATTCGATGGTGCGCAGGCGCCGCCTTCCGGCCGCCATGCCGGCCGACACGGGCTTTGTCTGCGTTTACGGCAAGACCTACCCGGCCCCCACCGTGCTGGAGCGGATCTCGGATCTGCTGCCGTCCCGGACATCCATCGTCTTCGGCGACGGCCTTGCGGTCATCATCGATCCGATGCGGTTCCGGCCGCAGCCGGCCGGCTATCGGCTGAGCAAGCCCGAGGACTATATTTACTGGGCCGTTGTCGGCGCGCGTGAAAAGCTTGGCATCGGCTGGGAAGGTGGGGATGCCTTGAGCCAGGACGAGCTCGCTGCCCGCCTGGAACGCACGACGAAGGAATGGCACGCCGGGCTGCACGCGCTCTTCCGGGAGGGGGATCGTTCCGCGCTGGCGATGCAGCCCGTCAGGACCGCCGACGTGCCTTCCGCCTGGCCAGGCAATGCTATCACCATGCTGGGCGATGCCATCCACAGCATGAGTCCGGCGGGTGGCCTGGGGGCAAACACGGCGCTGCACGATGCGCACCTGCTGGCGCGGCAACTGGGCGAGGCCGCCGCGGGCCGCTTGCCGCTGCGGGCGGCGATTGGCAGCTATGAAGCCGCCATGCGCGGACACGGCGCCCGCGCGATCCTGGCGTCGCAGCGTGCGACCGAGGTCCTGCTGGGTTCGCGGGACAGCCGTCATGGACGGCCCGAGCCGGTCCTGGCCGGCCAGGCGCCGCGCGCGTTGCGATGAAAAGGGCAGGGAGGGGAACGAGAAACCAGAAAGCAGGAATGGGGACTGAACCGGCATTGCCGTGCCGCGATGGCCTCCACCGCGGCACGGCAATGGAATGCGGCTCGGGTCATTATTTCGACTTCGCGCCGTCGGTGTACGGATCAGGCTTGCCGGTCTTGGCGCCATCCGTGTAGACGTCTCGCTTGCTCTTGTCGGCCCCGTCGGTGTAGGGATCGGCCTTGGTCTGCGTGGCGTTCAGGTTCATCTGCGTGGACTGCTTGGCTCCATCGGTGTAGGGGTCGAACTTGCCGGACTTGGCCCCGTCCGTATAGGGATCGGTCTTGCCCACCTTGGCGCCGTCAGTGTATGGGTCTGCCTGCTTCTGCTGGCCGTAGCTCAAGCCCGCCGCCGTCGCCGCGGCAACAAGTAACGTCATTGTGAGTACTCTGCGCATCGTTTGCTCCGGTAATGAAGAGGTGTGCCGTTGCCGACTCAGGAAGGAACGATCGGGCCGGGGCGGGCGGTTGCCAGCCGTGGCACGCAAGGCGGCCGGGACAGACACCTCGGAAGGGCCAACGGGGCGCGCAAATGCCTCCATACGGTGTGCCAATGCTGCGCCCCGCACAGTTCATCCTAGGAGTGAATTTCAGGAGGCCGAAGCAAAAGCTTGTAAATCCTTGTTGCATCTGCACTTCCTGCACAGGGCCGCCTGCTGCCGGCTCTGGCGTACTTTTTCCAGCGGGCGCAGGGGCCGGTAACCGGGTCAATAAAAACACCTTGACTATCTATCTATCAGTAGATAATATTCAGCGCATGGAAGCCACTGCTCCGCCCAGGCAAGAAAAGCTGAAGCAGGAAAGAGGATCCAACGCAGTGCCCCGGGAAATTCCCGTTTTTTTTGGCTTTCGCATCTATCTACTAGTAGATAACGGTCAAATGAACAGAAGATGCCGGCGCGTACAGATTCGATTCCGCCCCAGCGCGGATCCTCAATGTGAATGGAGAACATCATGAGCACGAACGTTTTGGCCAAGAGCCTGATCACCGCCGTTACCCTCGCCGCTGCTTTTGCCGCTGGCCAGGCGCAGGCTTCGGGCCCGAAGGACAGCAGCTTCGCCGGCGACCGCTACGGTTATGAATTCCGTACCAATACCAATACCCGCAGTGCTTTCACCGACGGTGCCCGTACCGGCAAGTTCGATCCGTACACGGACGGTGCGCGCATCGTGGCAGGTCTGGACCGCATCGGCGTATCGGCCGCGCCGGCGCGCAGTGTCGACCAGTTCACCGATGGCGCGCGTGCCGGCAAGTTCGATCCGTACACGGATGGCGCGCGCATCGTGGCAGGTCTGGACCGCACGGGTGTTTCGGCTTCCCCGGCTCGCAACGCCGACCCCTACACGGATGGCGCGCGTACCGGCAAGTTCGACGTGTTCACTGAAGGCGCCAACGTCTGAGCGCTGGTGCCCATCGGGATGGTCGTGATTGGCGGGGCCGGGCCAGACCGGTTCCGTCGCTGAAAGACGGGTCGGCAAAGACATAAAGACATCGCATCGAAATCGAGTTGGAGTCCATCATGAATCTACGCGACAGCTTCCTGATCCTGGCCGGCTGGGTGGTGCTCTGCGTTGCCAGTGGCTCTCTGGCCACGGTGGTCGCGCAAGTGCTGCCGGCTTGACCCGGCGTGCATGTGCATTGTCGGGCTTTTTGCGGCCACACACTGCGGTTACACTTGAAATTGGCTTGAGGATCTATCGATAGATAGATAAGATCGCGCTATGAAAACGCAATCCGTACGCGAACAACTGCTCGAACACACGCTGGTGCTGATCCGCCGCCGCGGCTTCAATGGTTTCAGCTATCGCGATCTGGCCGAGCTGGTCGGGGTCAAGACCTCGAGCATCCACTATTACTTCCCCGCCAAGGACGATCTGGTGCTGGAGGCCGTGAAGGAATACAGCGCCCGCATCTCGGCGCGGCTGCGCAGCGTGGATACCTCGCTTTCGCCACGCGCGCAGGCGGAGGGGTACCTCGAATCCCTGCGCACAGCGGCCTGTAGCGACCAGATATGCCTGGCCGGGATGCTCTCCACCGAAACCCTGTGCCTGCCGGAATCGGTGCATGCCGAACTCAAGGCGTTCTACCGCATGAACGAGGCCTGGCTGATGGGGCTGATCGAGCGGGCGCAAAAGGACTATGGCAAAGTCTTTCCAGTGACGGCCAAGGCGATGGCGCAGGTGATTTACGGTGCCTTGCAGAATGGCCTGATCGTCGCGCGGCTGTTCGGGGCTCCCGAGCGGCTCGAGGCAGCAGCCGATCTGCTGCTGGCTTCCGTCTCCGAGTAAGCGGGGACGCGTGGCGCGGATCCACATCCCGGTACGGCAGAGTTGTGAATTGTGAAAGAGCCGGCCCTTCGCGGGCCGGCTCTTTATTGCGGCGAAGCGGCTGCCCGGACCCTCGGGCTAGCCTGCCGGGTTCTCTGCCGCCAGCTGCCACTTCTGACCGGACTCCACCGCGCGTCCGTCCAGCGCGAGCTTGTGCAGGTGCGCCAGCAGGGATCGCTGCGCCACCGGATGCATCCGTTCGGGAACATCGTCGTAGACGCGCAGGAGCAGGGCGTCGAGGCAGGATTCGCCCAGCTCGCGCAGTGCATTGAGCACCTTGGCTTCGCGTTGCATGCGATGGCGGATCAGGGTGCGGATGGCGTCCCCGGGCCTGGCCATCAGGAAGCCGTGGCCGGGTGCGAGCCATTCGAGGTCTTCCTGCTGGAGGGCGGCCAGCGAGGCCAGGTAAGCCTGCATGTCGCCATCCGGCGGATTGATGACGACGGTGGAGCCCTGCATTACGTGGTCGCCGGTGAACAGGGTCTTTTCTTCCTCGAGCAGGAAGCACAGATGATTGGACGCATGCCCGGGGGTATGGACGACGCGCAGCGTGCTGCCGCTGCCTAGCACCAGGCGCTCGCCATGCGCCAGGATGCGGTCGGGTTGGAACGTCTGGTCTTGCCGCGACGCAGGCGGCGCCGCCCGGCCCAGCACCGGCGCGCCGGTAGCCGCCTTGAGCCGCGGCGTGGCCGGCGAGTGGTCGAGATGGGTATGGGTGGCAAGGATCCAGCGGATCGGTCCCGGCGCGGCTGCCAGTACCGCGGCCACATGGGTTTCGTCATCGGGGCCCGGGTCGATCACTGCCCATTCGTTGCGCGCCGGATCTCCGACGAAATACGTATTCGTGCCCGGCCCGGTCATCACGCTGCCGTTGTTCGCGGTCACGCGCCAGATGCGATCGGACAGGCGCACCGGGACACCGGCTGCCAGCTCGTAGCGCGCATGGCCCTCGCCATGCGGGTCGATGCGCTCGATTTCAGGATAGGCAGGCTCGCTCGGCAGCACGGGACGCGGGCCGCCACTGCCCAGGGCCAGGCGGGGCATGATGCGGACGATATCGCGAAGCTGCGCGGCGTGGTCGAAACAGGCTTGCGCGCTGTCGAAGCGGGCAATCGACGCGAGCGTGCGCCGTGTGACAGGCACCAGCTTGAGCCCGCGCGCCGCATCGATGGCATCGGCCGGGCGCACCCAGAGATGCTCCACGGCTTCGTCGCCATCGTGCGCGGCGGTCTGGCCGGCAGGCGCCACGGCCACGAAGAAGCGCGTGTCGAAGCGCTTGGGCAAGCCGGGGGGCGTCAGCCAGTGGCTGTGGTACGCCAGGCGATCCACGGCCAGCCGCACATGCAGGCGTTCGCAGAGCTGCGCCATGCCCGGGCCGCCGCGCCGGGCGGATTGCCGGTACCAGTCGTGCTGCTGCGCGTCGAGCTGGTCCAGGGCGATCAGCCGGCTGCCGGCATCGCTGGCAAAAAGCAGGCCGGCCTCCTCGAAGCACTCGCGCACGGCAGCGAGGTAGAAATCCAGCCCGCCGTCCGGCAGCCCCAGGCGCTGGCTTGCCAAGGCATCGTCCAGGCCGGTACAGAGAGCGTGCAGGGTCTTGTCTTGCGGATCGAGCGTGCCGCCTGGAAAGACGAAGGCGCCGCTGCTGCGGTCGTCGTTGCGCTCGGCGCGCCGGACCAGCAGGACTTCCATGCCGGCCGCGCCATCGCGTACTACCAGGATGCTGGCGGCGTGCCGCAGCGAGGTTGACCGCGAAGTTGACCGCAATGGGGGGGTGGCGTTGCCGCTCTGTTCTTGTTCGCTCATGTCCGGCGGATTCCTGGTGGGCCAAGCTGGATTCAGGCGATAGTGTAGCGGTATCGCCCGGTTATGCCACCGGGGCAAAGCGAGACAGGCGATGGCGCCGCCCGGGCAGGCAGGGCGGCGCGGGTGCTGACTACTTGTTCGACGAGTTGTTCAGCGAATTGAACTGCTGCGTGAGGTAGGTCTTGGTGGCGTTCATCTTGGTCATGATCGAGTCGAGCTGCTGGAACTGCGCGCGGTAGCGCGCCATCGTAGCGTCGATGCTGGCCGACGTTTTCGTGTAGGTGGTCTTGAGGTTCTTGATGTTGGTGTTGACCCCTTCGGTGGCGGTGGTCAGCAAGCCCTTCGTGTCGGAGAACGATTTGGCCATATTGGACAGCTGGTTGCCATAGCCGGATTTGCCGTCGACGCCGCTGAAGAGCTGGGCTACGCCGGTGCGGTTCTCGGTGAGCGCCTTGTTCAGCTTGCTCGTATCGAGCGCCATGGTGCCGTCTTTATTGAACTTGATGCCAACCTGGGTCAGGTTGACCAGGCTCTTGTCGTTGCTGGCGGTCTGCGGCGTGTTGAAGATGGAGCGCAGCTGGTTCTGGATCGCGCGCAGGGTGCCGTCGCCCGTCAGGATGCTGGCGCTCTTGCTGGTCTGGTCGACGGAGGTGAGCTTGGCGGCCGTGGTCTGCAGCCCGTTGTAGGCGGTGACGAAGTTCTGGACCGCGGTGGCCATCGCGCCGGTGTCCGTGGTCACGGTGACGGTGCTGGTGCTCTTGCTGATCAGGTTGAGGGTGATGCCCTGGGCGGCGCCCTGCACGGTGTTGGTCGGGCTGGTCACGGCAATGCCGTTGATGGTCAGCTTGGCATCGGCGGCCGCGATGTTTTCCTTCATCGCCTTGGTGCCGGCGGGGTCGTAGGCCAGCAGGCCGCTGATCGTGCTGGCGTCGCCGCTGCCGTTGCTGTCGACCGAGACGCGCATGCTGGACGCCGCACCGGTGGTGTTGGAGGTCAGCACCAGGTGATAGGGCGTGCTGCCGCCGTCATTGACGATGCTGGCGGTCACGCCCGAGTTGGACGCGTTGATGGCGTCGCGGATGCCGCTCAGCGTGTTGTTGGTGCCGTTGATGTTGATCGAAGCGGCCTTCGCGGTGCCGGGCGTGAACGTGGTGCCGTCGGTCGTACCGAATTCAATCGTGATCTTGGCGCTGCCCAGCGCCATGCCGGTGCCGTCGACGACGCCCTTGGATACCAGCGTCTGCGATTGTGCCAGTTGTGTTACGTCGATCGCATAGCTGCCCGCGACGGCGGTCTTGTCGGCCGATACGGTCAACGCGCCGGTATTGCTGGACGTGGTGGTGGTGCTGTTGTACAGGCTTGCCATGCCCAATGCCGAGGCGGCGTTCTGGAAAGTCGCCAGCGACGCTTGCAGCAGGCCATAGGCGGACAGCTTGTTGGTATGTGTGGTTTGCTTTGCGGCGATGTCGGTAAGCTTCTTCTCTTCCGCTTTCTGCAAATTGTCCAGCAGGGTAGCCAGCTCTAAGTTGGATCCGACACCGATTGAAGAAATAGCCATGATTGCAGCCTCTGAATGATGTGTTGGAGGGAGATCGGCCCGCCAGGGCGGTCCGGCTAATCAGGAAGTCCGAAAGCTGGCAGGTGATACGGCTGCCATGCCGGATTTCCTCGGGCGAAGTACTGATCGATGGCGTCGCCGCGGGCGTCCGCTGTATTGCAACGAGCCGCTGGCTTCGGGCAGAAACTCCGGTGCCGTTCGCCTGGCTGCCGCATCGCCCGTGATCCTGTCGAGACGAGGTTCGATCCGGGTAAGCGAGGGCAGCCGTTGGACGGCACTGCCCCTTGAGATGCTGATATCGTTCCGACCCGGGTGCGGCGAACTGCATGCCAAGTGTGATCCGAGCCGTTTGCATCACTTTTTACAGTCAAGATCGTAGCGGTGCGTCTTCCGCGCCAATTGGCGGAATAGCGGGTGGAAAGCGGCGCTTATCGCGCTCAAGTAATGGCATCCCCGCACTGGCAAGGCCCGGCGCGGCAAAGTGTGTCCCTGGCTCGTTACGCAGTCACGGACCCGGGCCTGGCCAACTACATACGGGAGCGGAAATGAACCGAAAGGGTTTGCTCGATGCGGCTGCGGTATTGGAGGACCTGGCGGCGGGCCGCCAGCCGGATCGCGACCGGCTGGCCGCAGGCGCGCTTGCGCTGGAGGCCATGCACGCGGATCACCCGTCGTGGCGCGATATGACCGATGCGGCGTTCGGCCTGCATGCGCTAGCCGGGGGCGACGCGCTGGGCCTGGACGAGAGGGGGCGCGCACGCGCCGCGCGCCTGGCGGAAGTGGTCCGCAGCCTGGTCGATTCGCTGTAGATCCGGGCTGCTGCCCGCCGCGGTGCCGGACCTCGGGGCTGCTTACCGATGGCGGTGCTTATGCCAGCGAGAGCACGATCAGCGCGGCGCCGAAGACGGCGACGATATCCTCGACCAATGCTGCCGGACGGTCCTTGCCAAACGACGCGACAAGGCGCGCCCGGCCCCCCGCGCCGCCCAGCGTCCCGATGACAGCGCCGGCGACGCCAAGGATCGCCCCGCCAACCAGCATGCCGCCCGCCGCGCCGATGGTGGCGCCGGAGAGCCCGCCCGACAGGAGCCGCGCGCCGAACTGCGGCGGTGTCTTGCGGCTCGGTGTGCCGGGCAGCTTGTCGGTGACCAGTTCGGCCACGGCGAGCAGGCTGAAGAGCCATGGTGTGAACCGGTAGCCCATGAAAGCCAGCCAACTGCCGGAAATATCCAGCAAACCAGCGTCGATCGCCCAGCTGACAGCGGCAGGCGCTGTCATCGCGCGCAGGCCAGCCACGATGCCGATCAGAAGCGAGAGCAGGTAAAGCATCATGGAGGCTCTCCTTGAGGCTGGCGCGCAGGGGACGCATTGCCCGCATCAGCTTAAACCCCGGCGCGGCCCGGCCATGTACGCTACCCCACGCAACGGGCATGCTATCGGCCGGCGCCATTGCCCTTCCTGGCGAGGCAAGGTTGCCGGCCGGCCGGCCGGCGGCATGGCAGCCACATGCATATGGGCTCGCTCCCGGAAGACCCGTGAGCCGCTCAGAATTCCACCATCGCAAAGTCTTCCTTGCCCACATCGCACAGCGGGCAGCGCCAGTCGGCGGGAACGTCTTCCCAACGCGTGCCGGGCGGGATGCCGTCTTCCGGAAGGCCCGCGGCCTCGTCGTAGACCCAGCCGCAGATGATGCACACCCACTGCTTGAATTCGTCGCTGGCGCAGGAAGCGGGCACATCGGCTTTTGCCGGCGCGGGCGCATTGCCGCGTTCGCCTGTCGCTGCCTGCGCCGGCTCATCCAGGCTGAACACGAGCGGCGCGGGCGTGCCTTGCTCGCCCACGGCCAGCCGCGCCTGCAGCAGGGAAAGCAGCTGCCGCGCCTCTTCGGTGGTCAGGTCGATCCAGTATGGATCGCCCGCGCCGTCGTTCAGCCGCTCAGGGGAAAACTGGATCTCTACTGCGGTGCCTTTTTTGTACATGCGGTTGGAAATGGGGTTTTGCCAGCGGTTTCCGTGCGGTTCCGCTGGCGGGGGAGGCTGAATGCTAAAGCAAATCCGCCAGGCTTGCCGTCACGCCAGACGCAGCACGCCGGCGAGCCATTGCCTGAAATCGGCCACGACATCGGCGTTCAGTTCATGGCCGATCGGGTAACGCCGGGTCAGGTGCGCGACGCCCAGCGCGTCCAGCCACTGGTCGGCGCGCTCGGCCCACGCAACCGGCAGCTTGTTGTCGAGATTGCCGTGCGCGATAAAGGCCGACAGGTTCCCGAGCGCTGGACGTGGCGCGATATGGGGCTCGATTTCCGGCAGGATCCGCCCGCTCAGCACCGCGAAGCCCGCAACGTCGGCGGGCGCGCTCAGGCCGACGCTGGCGCTGAGGATGCCGCCCTGGCTGAAGCCGGCAATCACCGTGCGCGCTGGCCGGGGGCCATCCTGGGCGTGCAGCGCGCGTACCAGGGCAATCAGTTGCTGACGGCTGCGCTCCGCCTGGGCAGCGTCGATGGCAGGCGCACCACCCTGGAAGCGCACCTCGAAAAACCCATGCTGGCCGGGCCCGAAGACGAGCGGGCCTTGCACCAGTACCACTTGCACACGCGGATCGATCAGCGCGGCTACCATCGCCAGGCTGTTCTCGTTGCTGCCCACGCCGTGCAATAGCAGCAGCCGTGCTGCCGGGGGCGAGCCGTGGGCCGCGTCGCGCAGCCGATAGCGCAGGCCCGTCGTGGGGTCTTCGATCAGCGGGCCGATGCCGATGCTGGTGGGGGTCATAGGATCTCCGGGGTGCGTTGCGCCGGCCGGGACTGGCCGATCGCGTAGGACTCCATCGACAGTACGCCATAGGTAATGCCGCCGTCGATGACTTGCAGAGGTTCTCCCGCCTTGGCCGCGCCGATGGCCGCCAGCAGCGGCAGGAAGTGCTCGTCGCTGGGGTGCGCGCGCGCGGCGTGCGGTGCGAGCCGGCGGTAATCGATCAACTGCTGGACGTCGCCGTTCCGCATGACGGCGTGCACCGCCTCGCGCACCCAGCCCGTGAACTCGGCCACATAGGGGGCATCGCTGCCATGGCCGCGAAACTCGTAGAGGTTGTGCGTCATGCTGCCCGAGCCCATGATCAGCACGCCTTGCTCGCGCAGCGGTGCCAGGGCGCGGCCGAGCGCCAGGGCGCCGGCAGGATCCAGTGGCTGGGGCAGGGAAACCTGGAATACCGGCACCCTGGCCTCGGGATACAGGTGCATCATCGGCACCCATGCGCCGTGATCGAGCCCGCGCCGTTCATCGAGGCGGGCGTGGTACCCGGCCGCGCCGAGCAGGGCGGCTGCGCGCGCGGCCAGCGCCGGGTGTCCGGGCGCGGGGTAGCGCAACGCGTACAAGGCCGGCGGGAAGCCGCCGAAATCGTGGATGGTATCGGGCTGCGCGCTGGCCGCGACACGCACCTCGCCCTGCGTCATCCAGTGCGGTGAAATCACCAACACCGCATCGACAGGCGGCAGGGCGCGGCCCAGCCGGGTTAGCTGCGGGCCCGCCAGGCCTGGCTCGACGGCGAAGGTGGGGGCGCCGTGGGAAACAAACAGCACGGGCAGTGCGGTTAACATGAGGGTCCTCCGGATGCCCCGGTCCTGGCCGTGGCTTGCAGCAACAAAGCAACGGGCCCCGCCTGCCGGCGCCGTTGCGCACCAGCGGGTCGTGCCCATTTCGACATTTCCATGGCCCAAAGTCTATTGGCTCGCTAACCGAAGATAAACAGGGGGCGATGTGATATATAGTCCCGATAATCGAGACAATAGGACGCAAACCGAGGCCAATTCATGGACCGAGCCCTGGAAATGACGGTATTTACTGCCGTGGTCGACGCCGGCAGCTTCGTGGGCGCGGTAGACGGCCTGCGCATGTCCAAGGCCGCGGTGTCGCGGCATGTGGATGCGCTGGAGCAGCGCCTGGGTGTGCGCCTGCTGCAGCGCACCACCCGCCGCCTCTCCCTCACCGAGGAGGGGCGGATCTTCTACCAGCGCGCCAGGGAGGTGCTGGCCGCGCTCGACGACGCCGAATCCGAGATCACCTCGCGCACGCTGGAGCCGAGCGGCCTGGTTCGCATCAATGTGCCGCTGACGTTCGGCATCCTGCATCTCGCGCCCCTGTGGAGCGCTTTTATGGCCGCGCATCCGCAGGTCGAGCTGGATATCACCCTCAACGACCGCGTGGTGGACCTGGTCGATGAAGGCTACGACCTGGCGGTGCGCATCGGCGACCTGTCCAGCTCGGCGCTGATCAGCCGCAAGCTGGCCACCACGCGCATGGTGCTGTGCGCGTCGCCCACCTATCTGGCGCGGCACGGCGCGCCGGCCCACCCGCATGATCTGGCGCAGCACCGCGTGCTTGCCTATACGAACTGGTCAGGCCGCGACGAATGGCATTTCGACGGTCCGGACGGCAGGGTGAGCGTGGGCACGCGCGCCCGCGTTCATACCAACAACGGCGATACCTGCCGCGCCATTGCCCTGGCGCACGGCGGCATCATGCTGCAGCCGTGCTTCATGCTCCAGGACGACCTGCGCCGCGGGGCACTGGTGGAGCTGATGCCTGAATTCCGCGCGAGCGAAATCGGTGTCCATGCCGTGTACCCCACGCGCAAGCAGCTCCCGCTCAAGGTGCGCCGGCTGGTGGATTTCCTGGTAGAGGCGTTTCGGGAGGTATCCTGGGGCGCGGCGGACACGGCAGGCATGGGTAGCAACCCGCCGGCTGCGGAGCGCCCCCCCTGGACCTAGAGTTTCTGCGTGGCCGCCAGGCTGAATATCTTTGCCCAGCGTTGGGCTTCCTTGCGATCTTTCATCGGGAAATGCCAGTCGCCTTGCGCATGGTGCGCCAGATGCAGGCCCAGCGCCCATTTCCCGTCCTTGGCCAGTGGCTCTGCGCTTTCGATATCCGCGAAGATAAACCGCGCCTGCGCGCCGCCGACGTCCAGCGCACCGCGCTTTTGCTCGGCATCGATGCGGATCGAGCCCCAGGGGCGCGCTAGCGAAAGTATCCGCTCCCCCTTGACCGTGACGCCGTGGATCGCGCGATAGCGACGAACCATGCCGGCCATCAGCCCGCCGAGTACCGCTGCGCAGAACAGGACCGCCGCAGCGCCCGCGAACGCGCCGAGCGCCGCGGACACCGTCATGTAGAGCTAGATCGCGCCATAGATGAGCGCCCCGATCAGTGCGAGTCCGGCGATGATGAATGGCACGTTTTTTCCTGGGTGGGGTGGGGTCGGGCTGGGCGGCGACGCAGCGGTGCCGCCAGTATAGCGGCCGGACGGCGCCGTCCCGGCGGCCGCGGCGGCCTGAGCCGAGCGCGGCCTCTTATTGCGCGGCGGGTCCGCCGATCAGCGCCAGCGCGGCTTCGATGGCGCGCGCGTCGTCCGGGCGCACCAGCCGTGCGACCTCGACGCCGTCGCGCAGAAAGACCAGCGTGGGCCACAGCCTGACCCTGAACGAGCGGCCCAGCGGTTTGCCGCTGCCGTCCTCGATCTTGAGATGGCGGATATCCGGATGGCCAGCCATCGCACTGGCCAGATGCGGCTGGGCCCGCATGCAGTGGCCGCACCAGGGCGCGCCGAATTCGATCACGGCTGCCCCTTGCATTGCTTCGATTTCGGCCCGCGCCGGTTCGCGTGCGGCATAGACTTCGGTCATCGCCATCTGGAGTCCTTTCGTTTGTTTTCATGCCTTGGGGGCGGTGGCGGGCATGGATGCCGGTTCTGCCGGCCTCAGGCCAACCGGCTGGCCTCGATGCGCGGCAGCGCCCGCGCCAGGGTGAGTCCGCGCGCGGCCATGAACAGCAGCAGCGCGGCCCACAGCCCGTCGTTGCCGAAGGGGCCTGACAGGGTGACGGCCGCCAGCATGAATGCGGCGAACGAGATCGCCATCGAGTGCATCAGGTCGCGGGTGCAGGTGGCGCCGATGAACACGCCGTCAAGCAGGAAGCCCCACACGGAGACCAGCGGCAAGGCGATGGCCCATGGCAGGAAGCGCCTGGCCGCGTCGTGCACCGGTCGCTGGTCGGTCAGGCACGCGATGATCCATTCGCCGGCACAGGCGTAGACCAGGGAAAAACACAGTGCTCCGGCCGCGGCCCAGGTCATCGTGACCCGGACCGCGCGCCGGAATGCGTCGCGATCCCGCGTGCCGATCGCGGCCCCGACGAGTGCCTCGGCCGCATGCGCGAAGCCATCTAGCGCGTAGGCCATGAAGGTCTGGAAATTCAACAGCAGTGCATTGGCCGCGAGGATCACGTCGCCCTGCTTTGCGCCGGCACGCGCGAACCAGCCAAAGCTGGCGATCAGGCACAGGGTCCGGACAAAGATATCGCGATTGAGGCAGACCAGCCGCTTCAGCGCCTGCGTATCCGCCAGCGCCGCCCAGCGCAGCGCCGGCAGGCCGCGCGGACGCAGCCGCCAGAGCAGCGTGGCGCCCAGCGCGAAACCGCAGCCGTCGGCAGTCGCGGTGGCAGCGCCGATGCCCGCGATGCCCCAGTCGAACACATAGACGTAGACCAGCACCGCGGCAATGTTCACCGCATTGATGGCTAGCTGGATCAGCAGCGCGAGCCGCACTTGCTGACAGCCAAGCAGGTAGCCAAGCACGACATAGTTGCACAATGCAAATGGCGCCGCCCAGATCCGCGCCTGGCTGTAGACGCGCGCGTGGTGCTGGAGCGTATCGCTGCCGCCGATCAGCCCCAGCGCATTGGAGATCAGCGGCATCCGCACCGCCAGCACGCCGAGACCGATCACGGCCGCCAGCAGCAGCCCGCGCATGAGCGTTGCGCGCAACGCGGCACCGTCCCGGGCGCCGAACGCTTGCGCGACAAGGCCCGTGGTACCCATGCGCAGGAAGCCGAAGCCCCAGAACACAAAGCTGAAGAACAGCCCGCCGGCAGCCACGCCGCCAAGGTAGGCGGGGTCGGGCAGATGGCCGGCAACCGCGGTATCGACCGCGCCGAGGATCGGCTGGGTCAGGTTGGCGAGGATGATCGGGAAAGCCAGCGACAGGACGCGGCGATGCCAGCCCAGCAGCGAGATGCGTGGGGACGCGCTTGGAGGGGGGCTGTCGGGATGCGTGGCGGGGCGATTGGCGTCGGTCACGGGGCGGGGTGAAAACGGTGTTCTTGAATACGGCTGCCATTATGGTCGAAAGTGGCTTGCCAGCCCGGCTGGGCCTTGCCGGATGTGCGGCGGCTTGCGTGCCCGTTTGCTTTGCTTCGGCCGCCACCAACGATTCTTATACCCCCACAAAGGGTGAGTTTCTCGGGGAAATACCGTGGCAGTGCAAATCTGCGCCGCAAATGCATTAGAACAGTAGGGTGCCGGGGGGCCAAGCGCCTATTTCAAGGAATTATATTCTTGCCATGTCGAGCTAACATAACATCCTCCCGCGCTAGCAGCGCGGCCTACCCTGCGCACCTTCCTGGGAGTTGAATGCATGTACACGGCCGTACTAGAAGACGATACCGACCAGCTGGATCTGATTCGCCTGTGGCTGGGGCAGGGCGGCCATCAGGCCAAGGGCTTCTCGACGGGCAGTGAATTCATCGCGGGCATCTCGCGCGAGCGCTTCGACTTGCTGATCATCGACTGGATGCTGCCCGATACCTCGGGCGACGCCGTGATCCGGTGGGCTCGCGAGCACCTTGGCTGGGAGGTGCCAATCGTCGTACTGACCGCAAGGGACGACGAGCAGACCGTGCTGACGGCGCTGAAGTCGGGCGCGGACGATTATCTGGTGAAGCCGGCGCGGCCGGCGGAAATGCTGGCCCGGATCGAGGCGCTATCTCGCCGCTACGGTATTGGCGGTGCCCCCGTGCTGCATCTCGGTCCTTACGAGATCGATATCCAGCGCGTGCGCATCGCGCTGGATGGCATGTCCATCGAACTGACGCAGAAGGAATTCGACCTGGCCGTGTACCTGTTCCAGAGCCCGGGCAAGCTGCTTTCGCGCGATCATCTGCTCAACCGCATCTGGGGCCTGAATGCGGACGTCGATACCCGTACCGTCGACACCCACGTCAGCCGGCTGCGCAAGAAGCTCAGGCTCGACGGCAGCAACGGCTGGAAGGTGTTCCCGGTCTATGGCTATGGCTACCGCTTCGAGCGCATCGGGGCGGAGGGCTGAATCAGGTCCGGCATTGCATGCTCGGCGCAAAGTTTGCCAGTCGCGCCGGCTGTTACTTCGGCAGCTGCCTGCGCACAACGGTTTCACGGGGCAAGCCGGTGCCGGTCAGGATCTGGCCGCTGGTTTTCTCCAGTTTCTGGCGCAGCGAAGGTGGACGGCACGACAGGGCCGGCCATACCCGGCAGCGCCAGCGGCCGGACCGGTGGACGGCCATCGCCCACATGCCCCGGCGCCCGCTATCGCGTGCATAGGTTTGGTAGTCTTCGCGCAGCCGCCCGTGGTATTGCGCCAGGCGCAGCGCAGGCGCACGCCTTCATGGCGTGCGGTGACCATGGCGGATACGCGTGGATGGCCCTGCACGGGACACGGCCGGACGGCGTGGTTGAGCGGGTTCATGCCACGGCTCCAAAGGCCTGGGCGTAACGGCCGGCCTGCCGTGCCGGTTCGAAGCGTTCGGACAGTTCGCGGCGTGCGCGTTCCGCTACGCCGTTGAGCAGGTCCGGCGAGGCATGGCGCAGTTCGCACAGCGCCCGGCCCAGGGCAGTGGGGTCGTTGGCGGCAAAATGAAAGCCGGTATCCCCGGGGCGCACCAGCGAGCCCGCACCGCCTGCATTTGGCACCAGTACCGGTACGCCGGCGGCGAAGGCTTCCAGCACCACCAGCCCGAACGGTTCTTCGGGGCAGGTGTGGACGAGCAGGTCGGCCTGGCGCAGATGGCTCGCCGCATCGGGCTGGAAACCATGGAAGCGCACGTTGGGCAGGTCCGTGGCTGCGGCCGCCAGCGCATTCTGTTCCTTGCCGCTGCCGTAAAGGTCGAAGCGGACGGCGCCGAGTTCCGGGTGGCGCCGTACCGCCTGCAGCAGCAGGCTGGTGCGCTTGACCCGGTCGAGCCGGCTCAGCATGATCACGCGCCGGATGCCGGGCTCGCGGAAGACCGGACGCCAGGCGACCCCCGCCGGCTCGATGAAGTTCTCCACCACGGCAATGCGTGTGCTATCCACCCCATGGGCTACCAGGCGGTCGCGGACGAACTCCGATACCGCAACGAAGCCAACCGGGAAGGGATTGAGCAGGCGCTTGCGGCCGTAGCCGGGTGTCTCGCCGGTGCCGCCATTCACGATGTGCAGGTGGCGGACCCTCGCGCCTTGCAGCGCCTGCATGGCGATCACCATCAGGGACTGCGACAGCCCCGTGGCGGCTACCGCCAGATCGGGCGAGGTGCGCAACGCGCGCCACAGATAGCGCGCGAGCGCGGCGGCGGAGCCGAAGCACTCGCTGCGCAGGCCGCAGCGCGCCGCATAGGCATGCACGGGCCCGGGCGGGGCGACGAGGATACCGTCGAAATTGCCGGAGAGGCCGCACAGCGTGCGCACCGCCATGCGCTCCGTGCCGAACAGCTGGCCGCTGTGGAGAATGTAGAGCAGGGGAGTGGTCATGGCACCGATCCAGGAGGGTTGGCCTGGATGCTATTGCACCGCATCGCGCTCCCAAGATCGTTACATGACTGCAAAACCCGCAATGCCGTCACTGCCAGGCAGGCCTAGCCCGCGCGCCGCTTGGTCAGGACCATGCGATTGACGCCATCGGCATGGGAGTACCGGACCGCGTCGCAGCTCTGGCGAATGATGTAGAGGCCGAAGCCGCCTTCCGAGCTTCCGCTGAAGTCCGGTTCCAGTCTTGCCGGCGGGGCGAAGGGCTGGCCGAGGTAGAGCAGTTCAAGGCGGCACTCGTCCATGGTGGAGCCGAATATGGCCTCCAGCGGCCCCGCATCCCTGTCGCCGCCATGCCGGATCGCGTTGCTCGCCAGCTCCACCGCGGCCAGGGCCAGCGCGGATGCGCGCTCTTCGGCCAGGCCGCAGGCCTGCGCGCGTGCCATGACGAAGATCCGCAAGGCGCTCAAGCGATCGAGCGCGCGCGGCATTTCGAAGCGCCATTCGCGCAAGCCGGTGCCTGCGCCTGGGGTCTGCAATACCAGCATCGTCATGTCGTCGGCGATACGGCCGCCCTGGACAAAGGCCTCCATGGTGCGTTGCATGCCGCGCGCGATCGTGCCCGGGCGGCAGTGGGTGCGCAGCAGTGCCCGCACCGTGTCGGTCAGCCGCTGCATGCCGAACCGCTCGCCGTCGGGCGCGACGGCGTCGGCCAGGCCGTCCGAGTAGAGCACCAGGGTATCGCCGGGCAGGAATGGCACAGTCTTTTCCTCGATCGTGGCTTCCTCGATAACGCCAAGCGGAGGGTGCTGGTTGGGCAGGAAGCTGTAGTCGGCATCGCCGCGCAGCAGCAGGGTTTCCTCATGCCCGCAGCCAACCCAGGTCAGCGTGCCGCGTGCGCGGTCCACGCGCAGGTAGCACACGGTCACGAAGCTCTCCAGCTGCTGCAGGTGCGGGTGCATGGCGTGCTGGACATGGGCCACGATCTGCGCCGGCGACGGCAGTTCGGCGTGTCCTTTGAGGGTGGAGCGGTCCTGCGTGTGCAGCTCGGCCAGGGAGCGGGCAAACTGCATCTTCAGCCCCGCGCCCAGCAAGGCCGCCGGTACGCCCTTGCCCATGGCGTCGCCGACGAGGATATCGAAGCAGTCGTCGCTGAACTGGAACAGGTCGACAAAATCGCCGTTGATACCCTGCGAGGCCACATTGAAGCCAGCCAGGGAGCAATCGAGCACCGAACCGGGCAGGTCGCGCATCAGCAGGCCGCGCTGGATGCCCGCGCCCAGCTCCAGTTCGGTGCGGCGCGCGGCTTCGGTGGCGCGTTCGCCGGCAATCTGCCGGCTGATATCGGTCTGGATCAGGAAGGCCTGGCGCAGCCGGCCGTTGCTGTCCAGGATCGGCACGATGGTGGAAGCCGCCCAGTACAAGGCGCCGTCCTTTTTCTGGTGCACCAGCTGGCCTTCCCAGGGACGGCCTGCCTGGATCAGCGCCAGCAGGTCGTGCTCGATGGGCTCGGTGCCGCCGGTCGGGCGCAGGAACCGGTTGCGATGGCCGACCAGCTCCTCGCGGCCGTAGCCGCTGGTGGAAGCCAGTTTGCGGTTGGCGTAGACGATGGTGCCGTCTGGCGAGAAGATGCTGACGATGGCGTGCTGATCGAGGGCGCGCTTGAGCAGGCGCAGGCTGGCCGAGGAATCCCGGTACCGTATCAGCAGTTGCTCCCGCTCCTCGGCGGCGAGCCTGGCGTCGGAGATATCGCGCAGGGTGCAGGACAGATAGTCCTGGTCGTTGGCCCGCACCGGCACCACCGATATCTCCACCGGGAATCGCTCGCCGCTGGCCCGCAACGCCGTCAGCTCGAAGCGCCGGCGCGTCAGCTGGCCGGGCCCGGACCCGCCGCCCTCGGCCTGGCTGGCGGCGATCAGGCCGCGCGACTCCGGCGGAAACAGCAGGGGCTCCAGCGGCTGGCCGATCGCCCGCGCCGCGCCATGTCCGAAGATCCGCTCGGCTTCCTGGTTGAATTCCAGGATGCAGCCGTGCTGGTCAAGCGTGACCATGCCATCCATGGCGGAAGTCAGGATGGCCGTCTTGCGGGCCTCGTTGCTGGCGATATCGCGGTGCAGGCTGTCCAGCGCGCCACGCACCTGTTCGTTGCTGCGCAAGCTGCGCCACGCCGCGGTACCGAGCGCGGAAAGGAATAGCAGGCCGGCAAGGGTTGCGCCGGCGACCCAGTCCAGAATCCTGTGCCAAGGGGCCAGGGCCTCCGTGTACGAGTGCTCCACCACGGTCACCAGCGGCCATCGGCGCGATGCGCGATAGGCGCCGATCGCCGCGCTGCCGTCAAGGCCCTGGCCGACGAAACTGCCGCGCTCATGTTGCGAAAGCAAGGTCTTGAAAACCGGATGCGACCCCATGCCGGCACCGCCGGGCAAGGGCATGCCGGCTGTCGTGGCCAGCGCCGTGCCATCGTAGTCGAGCAGCGCGGCCGAACGGGGCGCCTCGGCCAGCATCAGTTCATAGGCGTTGGCCAGGTAATCGGTATTGAGCGCAATCACGAGGTGGGCGTTGCCGCCGGATTTGAGCTTGATGGTGCGCGCCAGCGGCACGAAGCTCAGCGGCAGTTCGCGCGTGCGCGGATCCTTCGCTGCCGAGATCGCGGAGTCGAACAGGTCGCGGCCCGGCACCGGACGGCCGATCGCCATGAGCTCGCCGGGCTGCTTGCCTGCCGCATCGGGAAGCCGGGCGGGATCGATGCGTTTGTCGCGATTGGCCGGACTGGAGCTGGCGACGATCTGGCCATCGCCGTCTATCAGCGAGAAGCTGCGGACAAAGGGGGCACCCGCAATGGCCTCGGTCAGTAGCCGATTGAGCGCCGCGGCGCTCCGCGCGTCGCTGTAGCCGGACAGGTCTTCGTCAAAGGTATCCATCAGGAAGTTCGCGGTCCCGACGGCGCGGCTGCTCTGGTCGTCCAGCGCGCGAGCCAGCATTTCCACGCTGGCAAGCGTGTTCTCGATGATGCTCTTGCGTTCCCACCAGACGAAGCCGGTCGCCCCGGCAATCAACAGCACGGCCAGCGCCATGCAGCCCCACAGCACCGTGGTGCCATTGAGCCAGGCCGGAAGATGCGTGCTGCTGCCTGGGGGCAATGCCTGGGGGGGGATCACTTGCGTATCAGCACCTCGCTCAGTCCGTTGCGCTGCGCGGCCCCGGCCAGACGGCCGTCGCGCTTGATGCGGGTCACGAAGTCGTCGACGGTTTTGAACCATTCGTTGTCGCCGGGGCGCACCGCATAAGCATAGGGCAATGGGTGAAAGGGTTCCGGAGGCGAGATCAGGCGTGCCCAGTCGGCATTATCGAGCAAACGGCGGCTGTATGGATAGTCCGTCATGAACACATCCACCCGGCCCGCCTGCAGTTCCTGCTCGCGTGTCTGCGGCGGCGCAACGATGACCAGATTGGCTTGTTTCAGCGTGGCACGCATTGCCGGCTCCATGAAGGTGCCAGCCTGCACGGCGACATTGACGCCCGGCCTGTCGATGTCCACCCAGTCGCGCACAATGCGGCTGTTGCGCGTCACGATGCCGTAGATGCCGCTCTGCAGGTAGGGCCGGGTAAAACGCAGCGCCTGCTGGCGCTGCGGCAGCACCCCCACGGCGAACATGGCGACGTCGCAGCGGTTGCCAGCCACATCCTCGATCAGCGAGGGGAAGGAGGAGTCCACATACACGACCCGTACGCCCAGGTCGGCCGCCAGCGCCGCGGAGAGATCGATGTCGATGCCGCGCAGGCGCTGGCTGCGCGGATCGCGGAACGTGATGCCATAGTAGTCGGGCCAGATGCACACCCGCACGGTTCGGCTGCTCTTGACGTGGTCCAGCACGGCTCCGGCATGCGCGGGCGCGCCGGGGACCAGCCATGCCGCCATGGCCAGTGCCAGCGTGGCGCAACGCGCGGGGATGGAGATCCCACGCGGCGCATTCCTGCGGCTCGGCCGGCGCGTGGCGCAAGCCAGTGGCCTGGAGATCAGGGAAGCGGGCATTCCGGTCATGATCTTCGTTCCCTTTGCTTCGGCAGAACGGCGCCAACGGTCAACCGCCACCCAGGCCATGATCGAGGTCGGCGCACGGTCCCAGCCGGGCCGTGGCCGCCGGCGGCGCGAAACAGGCGGCCGGCGGCAGGCATGGCATCTCCGAGACCCATGGCTGGATTTAAGCGCCTGTCGCAGCCCCGAATGTTGCCAGATTGTGAACTTGTGCCCCCGGTCCGCTCCGTTTGCCCCGTGCCTTGTCCCCTCACGCTGTTGCTGGCGGCCGGGGTAGCGATGGCGCGCGCGTCGAGACCGGGGCGGGGCAGGGCTACAGTCATGGCGCAGGATGAAGGCCGAGTGCATTAGCGTGCATACGATTGCGCGATGGCCTGCGCACGGCTCAGGCGAAGGCGCGCAAGGCGTCTTCGCGGGTCTCGTGGATATTGAAGACGCGGTGCATGCGCATCAGCTCGAACAGCGCGCAAACCGGCCGCGGCATCTCGCACAGCTTGAAATCGCCCTTGCCCCTGTGGGTCTGGCGCAGGCAGGCGAGCAGCGCGCCCAGGCCCGAGCTGTCGACGAACGTGAGCCGGGACATGTCGAAGACAATGCGGTCGGCCTTCTCCAGCAAAGGGGCCATGGCCTCCTTGAAATCCTTGACGTTGCCGGCATCGAGATGCTCTTCGTCCAGGCGAATCGTGAGGATGCCCGAGGCTTCCTGTGTCGCGACCAGCTCCATGAATGGCTCCTTCGTGCCGTCGTATCCGGCAGGCAACGGGGCTTGCCGTATGGGGATTTAATGCCCGATGGCGGGCAACATTGTCACGGGAGTGTGAAATGGCTGGGGCAGGCTGGCGTCGCCTCAGGCGTCGGGCGTGCCATCCAGCGCGCTGCATCCGGCGGGACCGATGCCGGCACACGCCGCGCACGGGCGCTCAGCCGCTGCGGCGTCCGCGATGGCCAGGTCCATATCCGCCAGCAGTGCGGCCAGGGGGGCCGCCAGTTCGGTTGCCGCCGGCGCCACCGCTCGCCTGGGCAGGGCGAGCAATCGCCGCTCCAGGTCACGGGCCTGGCAGCAGATGGACTCGAAGCCGTACGCGCCTGCCGCGCCGGCCAGGCGGTGCAGCAGGCTGCAAAGGGCGCCGGTGGCAGCCGTATCGCTGCGGCCGGCAGCGATTGCGGCGAGGTCGGTCCAGGCCGCCGCCAGATCGGCACGGCGTTGGGCCAGCCCGGCCGCGAAGCGCAACTGCAGCAGGCGCAGGCGCCGGGCGATTTCGGCGTCAGCCGGGGCGCTTGGCGTGGGCATAGTTCCAGTAGATCTTGAGATTCTCGGCCAGCGTCATCGGATCGAACGGCTTGACGATCACGCCGGTGGCGCCGTGCTCCAGCAGTGCCTCGATCTCGTGCGGCAAGGCGCGCGCCGACATCAGGACCACCGCCGTGCCGGCCAGCTCCGGCATCCGGCGCATGGCATGCATGGCCTCCGGCCCGGTCATGCGCGGCATCATCACATCCAGCAGGATGAGGTCGGGCAGGAACGCAGGGGCCTGGGCCAGCGCCTCGGCGCCGTCGGCGCACATGCACAGCGCGTAGCCGCCCACGGCGCCGAGGCTGAACTCCAGGATGGTGCGAATATCCGGATCGTCCTCGGCACACAGGATCTTGCGCAGCTGTTCCATGGATCAGGGCTCGCTAAGGTTGCTCGCCTGCCTCACCATGCGCAGGAAGGTGTCGTTGCTGGTGTTGCGTTTGGGCAGGAAGTCAAAGCCCATTGCCCGGGCCTGAGGCGGGTCGACCGCATCCGAGTAGAGCAGCACGGGGGCGGGGCCGGCAAGACGCCGCAGATGGACTGCGACGGCATCGAGCGTCTCGCCGGCGCCCTGGGGGTCGGCGATCAGCAAGGCGGGCGCCACCGGCAGCCCGGTGTCGGCAAGCGCTTCCAGCGTCCGTGCCGGCAGCACCTGGAATTGGCCTTGCAGGAGGGCCTGGAGATGGGAGAGCATTGCCCGGTCGCGGTCGATCACCACGATGCGCGGCGCGCTGGATACGTTGGCGCCAGGGGCCTCGCCCCGCCAGTCCGGCAGATCGATATAGAATTCCGCGCCGTGGCCAGGCGTCGAGATCACGCCGATGCTGCCGCCCATGCGTTCCACCAGGATGCGGGTGATATGCAGGCCCAGGCCGGTGCCCGCGCCAGTGCGCCGATCGGAACCGTCGGCCTGCGAGAATTTCTCGAACAGCCGGGTGCGGAACGATTCGGGGATGCCGGGGCCGCGGTCGCGCACGGCAATGCGGACCTGGCCGCCGTGGTGCCAGCACCGGATCTCGACCGGTTGCCCGGGCGGCGAATGCTTCAACGCATTGGAGAGCAGGTTCGCCATGATCTGCAGGAAACGGTCGCCGTCGACACACACCTCCAGGCCGGTCGCAGGCCCGTCCACCCGCAGGGAGCGATCCAGCCGGCGTGCATAGTCCAGGTTGCCGGCGACGGCTTCTTCCAGCAGGTGATCCAGGGCATGGACGCGAGGGTAGAGCGTCATGCGATCGGCTTCGAGCTTGGTCAGGTCCAGCACATCGTCGATCAGGCGGCCCAGCCGTTCGCCGTTGCGCTGCGCCACTTCGGCCAGTTGTTGCGCGGGCTCGGGCAGCGGGCCTGCGGCGCCGCCGGCCAGCAGGCCGAGCGCACCCATCACCGAGGTCAGCGGCGTACGCAGTTCATGACTGACCGCACTGAGGAATTCGTCCTTGAGCCGCTCCAGTCGGCGCCGCTCGGTAAGGTCTCGAACCACCAGGGAGATACGTTCGGCGGTGTCCCCCTGCCATTTGCTGACGCTGACTTCGGCGGGAAACTCGCTGCCGTCCGGACGTCGCGCCAGCAACTCGCGGGATGCCGGGGGCGAGGCGGCGGCGTTGCCGGAGAGCCCGTCCGGGATCAGCGCCTCAAGCGCCAGCCCGGCCTCGGGCAAGGCCTCGACACCCAGCAGCGCCATGCCGGCGGCGTTGGCATCGCGTATGCGGTGGCTGCCTTCCACAGTCAGTACGGCATCGCCAACGTGGTCGAACAGCTCGCGATTATGCACCGCCAGGGCCGACAGGCGCGACTGAAGCTCCAGTACGCGGCCGATATTGCGCAGCTTGGCACCGAGCAACTGCGGGTCGACCGGCTTGACCAGGTAGTCATCGGCGCCTTCCTCGATGGCACGGACAAAATGGGGGGCGCCCTGCATCGACGACATCACCACCACGGGCAGCCAGCCGCCATGCTCCGCCGCACGCAGGCTGCGAGTGGCTTCATAGCCGTTCATGTCCGGCATCAGCAAGTCGAGCAGCACGACATCCACTGCCTGTTCGCCCACAAGCTGCAGGGCGCGCGCGCCGCTATTCGCTTCAATGGCGTGGTGTCCCGCCTGGCGCACCAGCGCCGCCAGTTCGCTGCGGCTCGCTTCGATATCATCCACAACCAGGACATGTAGCTGGTTGCCGCTGCGGGGAGGTGGGTTCGGGTCTGGCATCATGCGGTTCGCTGTCGGCATCTGCACATGGATGGCGAGCCTGGCACTGATGTGTCGATTATCACACACGGTCCCGCAGGTGGCTGCATAACGATCCCCCTTCCTAAGCAGGGGTTGGAAATCCCTGCTCTGCACCACTAAAGTGGACGAAACCACACAAGCAGCGGCCCGAAGCCGTTGCCGCGGAACATCGGGCATTCAGGGGGCGGAGCAGGGCAAACGTTGCCGGCCCGATCCAGCCTGGCCCGAGCCTGGATCTGCCTGCGGGCATCGCGCCATCGCGCGCGCATCCAGGCCAGGTTGGCAAAGCTGGCGAAAATTATCTAGAACAAGATGACGATGGATCGAATTACGCCATCGATGCATTGAAGATTGCGGCTCGCAAGGCTTCGCTTGCGCAGAAGACCGGTGGCGGCTGCGCGTACGGGGACATGCGAGGACATGATGAACAGCGTCGGGAAGCAGGATGAGGACGGAAGGCCTTCGCCGCTTCGCATTCTTCTGTACCTGGCGGGCGCCGCGATCCTGGCCGCAGGCATTGCTGCCAGCGCATTCCTGTATATGAGCGCGACCAGCAGCACCGGCAAATACCTCGAATACGCGGCGTCGGGGTCCAAGCAATATGCGCTTCAGCTCGAGGGCGTGGGGGGCAGGGCGACCTTCCTGGCGGCGGAGCTCACCCGCTGGCTGGAAGGCGTATGGCACAGCAGGTCGTTCGCCTATGTCGTGCTTGTGCTGTGCACTGCTGCCGCCTTTGCATGCTTCCTGGCCGCACATGGCCTGGGGGCACGTTCGTTTTCGGAGCAGATCGGCGACGACGACGACCGGTCCGCATAGATGGCGGCGGCGAAACCGGATAATAGCGCGCAATTTCTCTGTTTTTACCAACCTGGAGGGGAACGATGTTCAAGCATATTCTGGCACCCACGGACGGTTCCGAGCTTTCAAAGATAGCGGTCGACGCAGCGATCGTCTTTGCCAAGACCATGGGCGCCAAGCTGACGGCCTACACCTGCCTGGAAGAGTATCCTTTCCTGCAGTCGAGCGATGCCGGACATCAGACGCGCAAGGCGTTCGAGGAACATGCCGCGGCCGAAGGGCGCCGCCGCCTGGATGCCGTTGCTGCCGCGGCCAGCGCCGCGGGCGTTGTCTGCGAGACCGATATGACGGTCTCGAGCGTGCCCTACCGGGGTATCGTGGATGCCGCCACCAGGCACGGCTGCGATGTGGTCTTCATGGCGTCGCACGGGCGCCGGGGTCTCGAAGGGCTGCTGGTCGGCAGCGAGACGCAAAAGGTGCTGACGCATTGTCACGTCCCGGTTCTGGTTTATCGGTAAAGGCCTGCACGGCCATGCTGCGTGCATCCGTCATGCCGGCGGCGGCACTGAGGCCTGGGACACAGGCACCGCTCTCGACCGCTGGTGATCCGTAGCCAGGAACATATACATTGCCGGCACCACGAACAGCGTGAACAAGGTGCCGATCGACAGGCCGGTAAAGATCACCAGCCCCATGGCGTATCGCCCCGCCGCGCCGGCGCCGGAAGCGAACACCAGCGGGACCACGCCGAGCACCATGGCGGCGGTGGTCATCAGGATGGGCCGCAGCCGCACGGCGGCGGCCTGCTCCAGCGCCTCGCGCTTGGCGTGGCCGGCACGCTGCAGTTCGTTGGCGAATTGCACGATCAGGATGCCATGCTTGCTGATCAGCCCCATCAGCGTCACCAGTCCCACCTGGGTGTAGATATTCAGCGTCGAGAGTCCGACGTTGATGAAGATCAGCGCGCCGAACAGTGCCATCGGCACCGAGACGAGAATCACCACCGGATCGCGAAAGCTTTCGAACTGCGCGGCCAGGACCAGGAACACGATGATAGTGGCGAACATCAGCGTGATCACGAAGCCACCGGACTCCTGCGCGTACTGGCGTGAAGGTCCGGCGTAATCGACCGAGTAGCCGCTTGGCGCGACCTGGCTGGCCATCTCGCGCAGGGCATTGAGCACGTCGCCTTCGGCTGCACCGGGTACCGGCACGCCGGAGATGGTGGCCGAGTTGAGCTGCTGGAAGTGGTTGATCGACTCGGGCACCACGCTCGCCTCGAGGCGGGCCACGGTGGAGGCCGGGACCACGCTGCCGTTGGGCGTGCTCAGGTAGTAGCCCAGGATCTGCGAGGGATTGAGCCGGTCCACCTGCAGCACCTGTGGAATCACCTTGTAGGAGCGGCCCGCGATCGAGAAGTAATTAACGTAGTTGCCGCCCAGTGCTGCGCCGAGCGTGGCGCCCACGTTCGACTGGTTGAGGCCGAGCGAGGCCACCTTGTCGCGGTCGACGATCAGCGTGCTCTGCGGTTTGTCGAGCTTGAGATCGCTGTCCACGAAGAAGAACATGCCGCTGGCGCGCGCCTTGTCCAGCACCGCCTGCGACACCTCGTTCAGGTTCTGGAATGGCTCGGTGGTGTTGATGACGAATTGCACCGGCAGCCCTTGCGCGCCGGGCAGGGGCGGAAACTGGAAGGCCGCCACCTGCGCCCCGGCGATGCCGTTCCACTTCTGCTGCAGTTCCTGCTGCAATTGCAGCGCGCTCCTGCCGCGCTGGTCCCACGGCTTGAGCAGCACGCCGCCGATGCCCTGGTTGAGCGTGGGCGTGCCGGTCAGCTGGAACATCTGCGCGTACTCGGGGATATTTCTGGACAGGTCGAACAACTGGTCGGCATAGGTCTGCATCTGCTGGATGGTCGCGTTCGGCGGGCCTTGCAGGTGTACCAGCACGATGCCCTGGTCTTCCGGCGGCGCCAGTTCGGATTTCGAGGTCATGAACAGGTACACGGCGCCGGCCAGCAGCAGCGCCCCCATCATGACCAGTACCACCCACGTTTCCAGCAGGCTGTGGAGGCGGCGCTGGTAGCCGTGGTGCACCCGGTCGAACTGCCTGTCGATGAAGCGCACGAAGCGTCCCGATTCCTGGTCCGCGCGGAAGAAGCGCGCGCACATCATCGGCGACAAGGTGAGTGCGACCACACCGGACACGGCCACCGCACCTGCCAGGGTGAACGCGAACTCGGTGAACAGGGCGCCGGTCAGGCCGCCCTGGAAACCGATCGGCACATAGACCGCCACCAGTACCACGGTCATCGCCAGGATCGGGCCACCGAGTTCGCGCGCGGCCATCATCGCGGCTTCCAGTGGCGGCTTGCCTTCTTCCTTCATGTGCCGGTCGACGTTCTCCACCACGATGATGGCGTCGTCGACCACCAGCCCGATCGCCAGCACCAGCGCCAGCAGGGTCAGCAGGTTGATCGAATAGCCGAGCGCCAGCATCACGAAGAAGGTGCCGATCAGCGACAGCGGCATGGCGATCACCGGAATGATCACTGCGCGCAGGCTGCCGAGGAAGAGGAAGATCACCACGGTGACGATCAGCAGCGCCTCGGCCAGCGTCTTGACCACCTCCCGGATCGAGGTGTTGACGAACTCCGTGGCGTCGTAGACGATCTTGCCCGTCAGCCCGGTCGGCAACTGCGCCTGCATCGCCGGGAACACCTCGCGCACGCGCCTGGCCACGTCGAGCACGTTGGCGTCCGGCGCGGTCTTGATGCCGATGAAGACCGAGCGCTTGCCGCTGAAGGCTACGCTGAAGTCGTAGTTGTCCGCCCCCAGCACCACATTGGCCACGTCCTGCAGCCGCACCAGCGCGCCGTTCTGCGACTTGACCACCAGTTGCCTGAACTCGTCGAGGCTGTGCAGATCAGTGTTGGAGGTGATGGCGACGCTCACCATCTGTCCCTTGGTGTTGCCCAGCGCAGCGAGGTAGTTGTTGTTGCCGAGCGCGGTATAGACATCGGCGGCCGTGACCCCGTACGCGGCGAGCCGCTGCGGGTCGAGCCACGCGCGCAGGGCGAACTGGCGGCCGCCGAGAATTTCGGCGGTCTGCACGCCTTGCACCGAATCCAGCTTGGGCTTGACCACGCGCAGGAGGTAATCGGTGACGTTGTTGCCGGGTAGCACGTCGCTGTAGAAGCCCATGTACATGGTGTCGGTGGTCTGCCCGACCTGCACCGTGATGACGGGCTGCTGCGCCTGCGGCGGCAGCTGGTTGCGCACCGAACTGATCTGCGTGTTGATCTGGGTCAGGGCGCGGTTGGCATCGTAGTTCAGGCGCAGCGTGGCGGTGATGATCGACACGCCGCTGGTGCTGGCCGACGACATGTAGTCGATGCCCTGCGCCTGGGCGATCGCGGCTTCCAGCGGCTGCGTGATGAAGCCGGCCACGGTGTCCGCATTGGCGCCGAAATAGGCGGTGGTGATGGTCACCACGGCATTCTCGGTGAGCGGATACTGGCTGACGGGCAGGCTGTTCAGCGAGCGCAGGCCGAGCACGAGGATCAGCAGGCTGACCACCGTGGCCAGCACCGGGCGCTTGATAAAGAGGTCAGTGAAGTTCATGGCGGGCCGCTCACTGTTCCTGCGGCGACGGATTGGGCAGATCCGCCGGCTGGACCTTGTTGTCGATCACCAGCCGGGTGCCGTTCTTGAGCTTGAGCTGTCCGCTGGACACCACCTGGCTCCCTTCCTCCAGCCCCTTCTCGATCGCCACCTGGTCGCCGCGGGTCGGGCCGGTGGTGACGAACACCTGCCGCGCCACCGGCAGTGGTTTGCCTGTCTCGCCGGGCCTGGCTGCGGGGGCCGGCTCGACCACGAAGACCGTTGCGCCGTAGGGGTTGTAGGTGATGGCGGTCTGCGGCAGCGTCAGGCGGCGCTGGGGCGTGCCGACGTCGATCTTCACGTTCGCATACATGCCCGGCAGCAGCTTGCCTTCCTGGTTGTCGATGCGGGCTTCCACCTGCACGTTGCGCGTCGCGGTATCCACCTTCGGGTTGATCGACGTGATCCTGCCCTTGAATGCCCTGCCGCCATAGGCGTTGCTCTCGGCCGCCACCGGCAGGCCAACCGCGAGCTGCCCGACGTCCTGCTGGGGCAGGGTGAAATCGGCATAGATCGGATCGATGGCCTGCAGGGTCACGATGGCGTCGCCGGGGTTCACGTACTGGCCGGGGTTGAGCGTGGTAATGCCTAGCCGGCCGGCAAACGGCGCGCGGATGGTCTTCTTTTCAACGATGGCGGCCTGCTGCGCCACTTGGGCTTTCTTGCTCTTGAGGTCAGCGGCATCGGCATCGAGCGTCGCCTTGGCAATGACCTTGATGTCGTATTGCGCCTGGTCTCGCGTGTAGACCGTCTGCGCCAGTTCGGCCGCCGCCTGCAGGGCCTGGAGTTGCGCGATGTCGGCGTCGGCGTTGAGCTGCACCAGCACCTGGTGGGCGCGTGCCTCGCTGCCCGAGGTGAAGCGGACCTCGCGCACCAGCCCGGCGATCTCGGTGGTGACGTCCACGCCGCGCACGGCGCGCAGGCTGCCCACCGCGGCCAGTTGGGGCTGCCACACCTGGTAGGTAGCGTGCACGGCACTCACGGTGGCCGGTGGCGCGGCATTGCTCGCCATGAATTTCCTGAACATCATCCCTTTGAACAGGTTGAAGCCAAACAGCGCGGCCAGCAGCAGGCCCACGCAGACCAGCATGATCACCATGCGCTTCTTCATTGCTTGTTCTCCACGGGTACCACGGCTGCGGCCCGGGGCTCCACCGGCGGCGGCTTGACCCCGGGCGGTTGCGGTGCGTTCCACCAGCCCCCGCCGGTCGCCTGGTACAGCGCGGCGGTGTCGGCGTAGCGTGCTGCCTGCGCTTGTACCAGGCTGAGCACGGTCTGCTGGTACTGGCGCTGGGCGTCGAGCAGCGAGAGATAGCTCACCGCGCCCAGGCGGTATTGCTGCTGGCTCAGCAGCAAGGCGTCGCGCGCGGCGGTGGCGGCGTCGGCTTGCGCCGCGAGCGCGCGCGCATCGTTGTCCAGCGCGCGCAGCGTGTCGGCCACGTTCTGGAAGGCTTGCAGCACGGTCTGCCGGTATTGCGCACCCGCCTGGTCGTAGGCCGCCACGGCGGCGCGCCGCTGCGCGTTCAACTGGCCGCCATGAAAGACCGGTTGCAGCAGGCCGGCGCCGAGGCTCCACACCGCATTGGCTGCATTGAACGCGCCGCCGGGCGTCAATGCCTGCGTGCCATAACTGCCGGTCAGGGTGAGTTTCGGGAACATCGCGGCGCTCGCCACCCCGAGCCGGGCGCTGGCCTGATGCAGCAGGGCCTCGGCCGCCAGGATATCGGGGCGTTGCCGCACCAGTGCCGATGGGAGGCTGACCGGCAGCGTTTGGGGCAAGGAGAAATCGGCGAGCCGGAACTGTGGCAGGGCGCTATCGCTGGGGGGCCTGCCCGCGAGTACCGCGATCAGGTGCCGGGTCTGTTCGAGCGCCTGCTGCAGGGGCGGCAGGGTCGCGCGGGTCTGCGCCAGCGTAGTGCGCTGCGCGAGCACCGCGGCCTGGTTCACGCCGCCCAGGCCGAACTGGCGGGTAAGCAGATCGAGTTGCTGCTCCTGGTCCGCCGCGATGCGCCCGGTCGCCTCGATCTGCGCGCGCAGCGAGGCCTCCCTGACGCTCGCCGTGACCAGATTGGCCGTCAGCGCCAGATAGGCCGCCTGCCACTGGTACTGCTGGTACCCGATCTGCGCCCGCAATGCCTCCAGTTGGCGCCGCGCGCCGCCGAATACATCGAGCGTATAGGACACATTGACCGAGGCATTGTAGAGACTGAACTCCGGGCTCAGTCCGGGCTGGCCGATGGCCAGCCCGGAAACGCGCTCGCGCGACGCGCCGAGCTGCGCATCCACGGCGGGAAGCAGGGCGCCACCTACCTCGGCATTGTAGTTTTCGCGGGCCTGCCGCAGGGCTGCCCGCGCGGCGGTCAGATCGGGGCTGTTGGCCAGCGCCTCGCGCATCAATGCATCGAGTGGCGCACAGTGGAACAGCGACCACCATTCGCCGGGGATGTCCTGTACCGTGACGAAATGCTGCGCCGCCCCGGAACTGCCCGGCATGCCGGGCGTGGATGCCGTCTGGCCTGGCAATGGCTCTGCCGTGAAGCGGTCACCGGCTGGCGGCTCGGGCGCATGATAGTCCGGGCCCACGGCGCACGCAGCCAGCGTGGTGCCGACGATGCACACCATCGCTGCGCTCGGCACGCGCTGCCCGGCGTGTCGACGGAGGGTACGCACCAGTGCCTCGATCATCATGCGCATACTCCCTGGCACAGCCAGGGTGACGTCTGACTGTGAAAGCCTGCGTGCCGTAAGACTATCCCAAATCCCTTGCTGCTGTCTGACCCCCTCGACGCGGTGCATGGATGCATGGGGGAGCGCGTTTCTCGGGCGAGAGGCGCATTGTCATCATCAGACGATTCGCCGGCTTGACGCTTCCCCATCTATGAAGGTAACCTTTGCAGGTAGCCTTCATAGATGCCAGAGGTATTGCAGATGGACGACCATCGGAATGATCCCGACGCGGCAAGCGCGCTGGCTTTGGCCGGGGAGTTGCGGGTTGTGAGCGGCAAGCTCATAAGACGGTTGCGCGAACAGGCGTCTCTGGGCGATCTCACCTGGACTCAGTTGCGCGTCGTCTCGCGGCTGGAGCGCGAGGGACCGGCGACGGTGTCGGCCCTGGCACGGGCTGAAGGCATGCGCCCGCAATCGATGGGGGAGACCATTGCCGCCCTGAAGGCGGCCGGCCTCGTGAATGGTTCGCCGGATCCGACGGACGGGCGCCAGACCGTCTTGTCTCTCACCGCTGCCTGCATCGACGCGGTCAAGGCCGGCCGGGCGGCGCGGGAGGACTGGCTGTTCCACGCCATTCGCAGCAAGCTGGCGGCCGCGGAGCAGAGGGACCTTTCTGCAGCCGTCGAATTACTCAAGCGCCTGGTCGAGCCCTGACTTGCCGTGTTTGCCAGGCATGCCGCGTGCGGGGCGCCGGCTGGCCAGGACATTGCCCGCTTCCGGGGCCCTGACCCGCCGATCCGGGCTCGCCGCAGTCCGAAACACCTGAAGGAGAACACCATGTCAATCACCACGCTCGACCCGAAGACCGCGCTCGTCATCATCGACCTGCAGCAGGGTATCGTCTCCCTTCCCACGGCTCACCCCGTCGGCGAGGTCGTGAGGCAGGCCGGCGCACTGGCTGGCGCATTCCGCAGCCGCGGCTTGCCGGTCGTGCTCGTCAACGTTGCCGGCGGCGCGCCCGGCAGGGCGGAACAATCCCGCAACCTTGGACAGCTTCCCGCCGGATGGGCCGATCTCGTTCCCGGGCTGAACCAGCAACCGGTGGACCACCTGGTGACGAAGCGGACGTGGGGCGCGTTCACCAACACCGGCCTGGACGGACATCTGAAAAGCCTGGGTGTCACGCAAGTCGTGATTGCGGGCGTGGCTACCAGCATCGGTGTCGAGTCGACCGCACGCCAGGCGCATGAACTCGGATTCAACGTCACCCTTGCCGTCGATGCCATGACCGACATGAATCCTGACGCCCACGCCAACAGCATCGCGCGGATCTTCCCGCGGCTGGGCGAGACCGGCACCACAGCGGAGATCATCGATCTGCTGGACCGTACCCGCGTGTGAGCGCGGCCGCCATGCGGACTGCAAACGCGTAAGCCGCCCCGGTGAAAGGCACCTTCCGTTCGCTGAGCAACTTCAACTACCGGGTCTGGGCCGGTGGTGCGATCGTGTCCAACGTCGGAACGTGGATGCAGCGTACTGCCCAGGACTGGATCGTCCTCACCCAACTGACGCGTCACAATGCGACCGCTGTCGGTGTGGTCATGGCGCTCCAGTTCGGCCCCCAGGTGCTCTTGCTGCCGCTGACCGGCTATGCGGCCGACCATCTGGATCGCCGCAAGCTCCTGTTCGCCACGCAGGCGACCATGGGGGCGCTGGCCCTGGGGCTCGGCATCCTCACCATCGCCGGACTGGTCCAGCTATGGCACGTGTACCTGTTCGCGTTCCTGCTCGGATGCGTCACCGCGTTCGATTCGCCGGCGCGCCAGACTTTCGTCTCGGAACTGGTTGGCGAAGCGGACCTGTCGAATGCCGTGGCGCTGAACTCCACATCGTTCAACGCCGGGCGCATGATCGGTCCAGCCATTGCCGGCGTCCTGATCGCCTCGGTGGGCTCGGGGCTGGTGTTCCTGATCAACGCGGCGTCTTTCGTTGCGGTGATCGGCTCGCTGAGTTGCCTGCGCGTGGGCGATCTTCATCGGAAGGACAGGCCTGTCCGGACCCGCGGGAGCCTGGCCGACGGTTTTCGCTATGTCTGGCGGCGCCCCGATCTGAAGGCGGTGCTGCTAATGCTGTTCCTGATCGGCACTTTCGGGCTCAATTTCCCGATCTTCATCTCCACCATGTCGGTCACGGCCTTTCACGCCGGCGCGGGCCAGTTCGGGCTCCTGACGTCCACCATGGCGATCGGCTCGGTCGCCGGCGCGCTGCTGGCCGCCAGGCGGGCGAATCCCGATATCGCGCTCCTGATCGCGGGCGCGGCCATGTTCGGAACCGGCTGCGCCCTGGCGGCGATCATGCCGAGCTACGGGCTCTTTGGTGCCGCCCTTGTCATCGTCGGCGTATCCGCGCAGACCGTCACCACCTCGACGAACAGCCTGGTGCAGCTATCGACCGAGCCTGCGATGCGAGGGCGGGTGGTGGCGATCCTGCTTGCCATCGCTCTGGGCGGCACGCCCATAGGCGCACCCATTGTCGGCTGGGTTGCGGACCATTTCGGCCCGCGCTGGGCACTTGGCGTGGCTGTCGCCGCAGGCTTTGCCGCCGCGATGGTTGGCATCGTCTATCTCCGCCAATACCGGCAATTGCGTGTGCGCATCGATGCCGGGCGCGTGCGCATCAGCTTGGACAGTCCCGAGGCCACGGCTGGATCACATTGAGGTAGCATTGCTGCAGCAGCCGGAAACGCCTGGCCAAGACGCCTCGATCACATCAATCCAATGAGAACGCTTCCCTCCCGCCTTCCTCTTGTTCAAGCCCCGATGGTCGGCTCCCTGAGCCCGCTCGCGATTGCTGTCAGCGAAGCGGGAGGGCTCGGCTCACTGGCATGCGCCGCGCTGAGTCCCGCGCAGGTGCGCGAACAGATCGGCGCCATTCGCGCGCAGACTTCAGCCCCGTTCAACGTCAATTTCTTCTGCCACACGCCGCCGGCTCCGGATGACGAGGCGCAAGCGAAATGGCAGGCATTGCTGGCTCCCTACTACAAGGAAGCCGGGCTCGACCTGTCCGCCGCCCGGAATGGGCCGGGCAGGGCGCCTTTCGACGAGGCCATGTGCGGCGTGATCGAGGAAACCAGGCCAGCCGTGGTCAGCTTCCATTTCGGCCTGCCGGACGAAACGCTGCTCGCGCGGGTGAGGCATACCGGTGCCATGATCGTGTCTTCCGCCACCACGGTGGAAGAGGCGCGCTGGCTGGAGGAGCGCGGTGTCGATGCCATCATCGCGCAAGGCGTGGAGGCCGGCGGTCACCGCGGCATGTTCCTCACCAAGGATATCCATGCACAGCCTGGCCTGTTTGCGCTCTTGCCGCAGATCGTGGACGCGGTGAGCCTGCCCGTGATCGCGGCCGGGGCCATTGCCGACGGCAGGGGAATCGCGGCGGCCTTCGCGCTCGGCGCGAGCGCGGTGCAGATAGGCACGGCCTATATGCTGACACCCCAGGCCGGCAGGTCCGGCATTCACCGCGCTGCCCTGCGCGCGGCCCGTGACGACATGACGCGCCTGACGAATCTCTACACTGGCCGGCCGGCGCGCGGCCTGATGACCCGCTTCATGCGCGAGCAAGGACCGATGAATGAGACCGCACCCGCATTCCCGATGGCGACCGGCGCGGTGGATCTGCTTCGTGCTGCATTCGAAAATGAGGGGAACGGCGATTTCTCGGTTCTCTGGTCAGGGGAGGCGGCAGCGCTGGCGCGCGAAGAAGACGCAGGGGCCCTGACTCGCCAGCTCTGGGAGGATGCGCTGAAATGCGCGTCCAGTCTTCCATCGTCCATGGCTAGCTGCGTTTAGCCAGAGACTGCCTGCGCCCGGGCCCGCGCCGGCTTCGAGGCGTCGGTACAAAGAATCTTCAAGAAGGGCTTGCCACGGCAGCGCAGGTCCTTTAGCATTCGCCCCCTCGCAACACGACACCGCTGCAAAGCAGACGGGGCAAGGGTTGCGGGGTTAGCAGAATAGGTAAGCGGAGCAAAAAGCAAAGCGAACCGAAGCAAAATGAAACTTGCGAAAAACTGTTGATTAAAACAAGATTAAGCTTCATAATCTCGTTTCTCTGCTGCAGACAACGCAGCGATGCGGTAAGCAAAGCGAACCGCGGCCAGTTCTTTAACAAACAAACAACCGATAAGTGTGGGCGCTTGATAGCGGATGCGGAAGACTTCGGTCTTTTAGCTTACAAGTTATAAAGTGCTCGCACAGTAAAACATGTTGGTTATGTCTTCGGACGTAGCCAGTCAGTTTTCTGAGAGTGAGCGACCGCTCGAAAGAGCGAGATTCTTCGGAATCACACAGGTATTAAACTGAAGAGTTTGATCCTGGCTCAG